>DRIG01000024.1 GCA_011052815.1 candidate division WOR-3 bacterium
AATCTCGTCTTCAGGCACGTTCTTCAATTTCTGCTGAAGGGCGTCGATCTGATTCTGCACACCGTCGATCTCGGTCTTGATACTCGGCACACGTTTGGCAATCTCATATTTCATCTGGTCCTTGAGTCCTTCAAGCTTTGCCTTTACCTCAAGCACCTTGGGATGATTGGCTGAATACTCTTTCAACTTACCCCTGAGATCGGCTTCCACGGCAAGGAGCTGGGAATAGAAGTTCTGGAGCACCGGGTCAGAGATCAGGGTCGCGGCGAAATTCACAGTAGTATCCATTTCCGAACCCTCACGGGTGAGATAGGCTTCAAGGTCTTTTAATATCTTGCGTTCGATCTCAAGCTGACTCTTGCGCGATTCAAGCTGGGAGACCTGGGAAATGAGCGCCTGGGTTGATGCCTTGAGATCAGTGATACTCTTGGTCTCTTTGAATTTCTGAACCTTTACTTCGAGCTCACTCAATTTTTCCTGATAAACAGAAAGCTGGGATTCAATGAACTGGCGTGACTGGATGTATTGAAGGGACTTTTCATTTATGTCTTCCCTGATAATCTGGTCGGCGAACGCCCGGGCGATTCGCAGGGCGTCTTCAGGGCTGCCCCAGAGAATACTTATTCTCAAAATTCCGATTTCAGTATTATAGACCCGGGGATTGGCGCTGACGAGTTTTTTTGAAGCGCCCTCACCGGAAAATGGAACTCCGGAACTCGCTATACCTTTTTCAATCTTGTCGGTCTCAAGCAGCTTGATTGCAAGAGAGTTACGCAGGGCAAGGGTGATCTTGTTGCGCGGATATACGGTCAGCTCTAAGGTCTTTGCTCTTGAAATTATATCCCGGGGAATGACCTTTAACTCAAAGAGACCGCAGTCGATAAATTTATTATATCCTGCACGGGCAACGACATCACCGTCTTTATATAAAGTAAATTCATCTTTTGATATCTTTAATTTAAAAGGTCCTAAAGGTTTTTTAAAATCCTGTTTAATGCGTGTTTCAACCTCAATATGGGAATTACCGTTCTTTACATAGGCAAAGAGTCGAAGCGAATCGGCGATCTTCTCGGCAAGGCGCACACTCAAGAGATTGGAGATCACCCGCTGGGTCACAGCACTCATCTGCATACCGGTTTCCTGAAACTGGCTGAAAACACCCTCAACCACTTTTTCCTGAGACACACCCAGGTCAAAGGTGGCTTTATAGATCGGAGTATACGGCTTGGTGAACTGGGAAATTACAATGCCAAGGAATACAGGAAGGGCGATGTAGAAGAAGAGCTTTCTGCGGCGCAGGAACTTATTCCACAGGTCATAGATATCAATGGGCCGCTCTTCTTCAGGATAGCCGATCGGCTGCTGCATAGGGGTGTTTGGGGAGCTATTCATGGCGAAAGGCTAAGGGGGAAAGGGAGCTGCGCTGGAAGGGATGCGAGGCATGGAAGGGAGCTGCGCTGGAAGGGATGCGAGGCATAGAAGAGAGCTGTGCTGGAAGGGATGCGAGGCATGGAAGGGAGCTGCGCTGGAAGGGATGCGAGGCATAGAAGAGAGCTGCGCTGGAAGGGATGCGAGGCATAGAAGAGAGCTGCGCTGGAAGGGATGCGAGGCATAGAAGGGAGCTGCGCTGGAAGGGATGCGAGGCATAGAAGGGAGCTGCGCTGGAAGAGAGCCATGGTCGGAGAAATACATATCAACACCTCGTTTTTGTTTTTAATTTCAAACTCTTGGTGGCTTTGTGTTCATTACGAGATCTCTTAATTTTTCTTATCATTCTATTGAGTAAGAAATTAATTTCGTCCATTCGTTTCTTAAATGACTGAAAAACATTGTTACTTATATACCGGTTCCCGAATGCTTCTTCAAAGTGATTACTTAACTCAAATAACGAAGCTCTACTGCGTTCATAAAATGTTAATTTATCATTGAAGTGAAATCGACCGAATCCTTCACTTATTTCTGCGGGAATACTGCGTGCAGAACGGCGCATTTGACTACACAACTCATATTTCTCATCCTCAGGAAAATTCCGTACCAAATGGGAAACATCCACTGAAAGTTCATGTGCTTTTTTCCATACTAACAGTTCTTTAAAGGTTTTAATTCCTTTCATAAACACTTCTGTTCGTAGAACCACTTCCACTGCGGAGCAGTCATTTCCATTCCATATCGCTTCCAGCTAATCAAGTCGCTGTATCGTCAGGTAGAGGTTGGCGGCGGTGAGGGCGAGGGTGGCGAATTGCAGAACCGCGGTCCAGTTTATCGTGAATTTCTTCGATACATAAATCCAGTCGCCGGATTTCAATTCGTAGTTTTGAACGGTTATTCCTTTTTTAAGAATCCGATCCACATCAATCGTCGAGGTGATGATCTCTCCTCTTTGAGAACGCACCACTTTAACCTTTTTTAAATTCGCACGGGATGTGGGACCACCGGCAAGTGCGATATAGTCGGTAATCCGCAGCCCCCGCTGATACTCAACTGCACCGGGTCTCAATACCTCACCGAAGACCGAAACATACGGCAGTGTCGGACTCTTTAAAATCACAGAGACCACAGGATGGGTATAATATTCCCTGAGCTTCTCGGCGATCACGTCTTCAGCCTGTTTTATGGTCAAACCGGCGACCTTCACCTCACCGATCAAGGGCATTGAGATATAACCGTTGCGCATCACCACAAGGGTACGCGATAATTCTTTTTCTCCAAGGATCACCACTTCCAGCACATCACCGGTCTCAATCGTATGTACACCGGATGACCCGGCATCAGTCATAATGTCCGAATTCTTCTCCGCCTTTTTCTGAACATCGGTCAAATCCGCAGACCCGGCGTGGAGAAATGATACAAGGAAAAAACATAACAATATGATATTCACAGGTCTTTTTCTACTTTTCATTATTCAAATATTAGCCGAATTTGTAAAAAAGTCAATACTATTCTTTTTAATTGAATAAGAGAGACCGAAGAAAAGCCAGTATAAAAAAATGAAATAATGGCTTTTGTAAACTTTAAAGTAAAGGGAACCGAGTATCAGTAAGGTAGATGCGAAAAATGTAGTAGAAGTAACAACCCGTGAAAATCCATCAAACTGGAATGAAAGGCTACCGGTCTCTACAAGAAGCCAGATAGTAAATAAACTAACAAACAAAAGACCTGGAATACCGGTTTCAATTAGTAAAGCTGATATCTGATTGGCCGCGATCTTACGATTGTCGAAGTTACCGGCAAGTTTTTTCCAGTAACTTTTTTTTGTCGCGCCAAAACCATAACCGAATATAAAACCATTATCTTTTTGAACAAGTCGTTTAATGGCAGCTCCAGGAGCTCTCATTCTGCCCGTAGTATCGGGAGATAGAACAAACTGGTTTTGCGCCGCGACTCCAATCAACGAAATATATCTCTTCGTTGTAGTTTGAAAAGGAGGTAATAGAAAATATAAAACAGTAATAAATAAACCAGTGAAAAGGAATGCTGCAAGAACAGGTTTGAAAGTCTGCGTCGGAGCATAAAACAAAACAAAAAGGAATGAGTAAGGATATAAAAATATTCCCATCTGACTATTACCGAATATTATCGGTAAGCTGAAAAGAGGCACCAAACCGAGTAGAAATACTCTTTTCTTATAGAAGACATAGAGAATTATTACAAGTACTGTCCCTATACTACAAAGAAAAGCCATACTCGCAGTAGCTCCTGCCGACAGAGTACCTACACACCAATCGCCGAGAGTCCATAAGGCACACTGAACCGCACTGATCGGAACCTGGAGGAGAATAATACCCAGTATAAGAAAGATTAACCACTTTATTTCCGTTTTAGACAATCCTAAATTTATGACGGCGAAGCCAAAAATAACAAATCTTATGTAATCCTTAACTTGCAGCAAAAATGTCAGCAAATTTATCGAGTTGACTATTGAAGTAACCAAACCCCACAAGAAAAAAAACATAATCAGATAGTAAACTTTAGGGAAAGAAAGTAATCGTCTCAAACCATAACTACGACAGCAATAAATACAAGAAAAAATAAAAAGCAAAAGAATCCCTGCTTCAGTAATCCAAAATAACTCATACGGCAATATCTTAAAGGTGTGAATAAACAGACCGGCGATAACAAAGTGGTAAATAATAATACATGCAACCAAAAAACCTTTATAATTCCTTTTAAAAAATTCTGAAAGTCTCCACAGACTCATCTTCAAACCTATTGCGACCTGGTAATTTCAAACACCACGGTTCCACCATTGGTCTGTTCACAAGGATCTAAACACTGCACATAGGCGGCATTTTCTCCTAAACCGAGCTCTTTTGCTGAAACACCGTGGCTCAATGCCGTATAATACGGCATTATACTCGCCAGGGAATGCATACAAATCGCATTCTCAGATTTAAGTTTAAAACCACTTTTAATATAAAATACATCACCTTTTTTATAAACAGGACACGAACCGTTTATTTTATAAACCTCAATTTTAAGATCCCACGGCATATTCACGGCATCACCACACTATTATAGCTCTCACTGTTCAAACTGAGCACCACCCTGATAAATCGGGCACATTCATCAGCAGAAAACCCCTTTAAATATCTTTCAGCAAACAGCTCACGGAAACGAAGAAGCTCATAACGCAGGCTGTTACGGCATTCACAAATCATCAAATCCAGGATCTCGAACGCCCTTTCAAGTGCGTTTTCTGCTTCTTTTGAATCATTACGAGCAAACATATTTTTTGCACGGTTCAATTCATTCGACAGCATAAGGAGCTGTTTATGTACGGGAAATTGAGCCCAGCGTTCAGCAAGTCCTTTATGAAATTTAAGTTTGTACATTGCTCTCACTCAGTGATTAATCTGTAAACAATATCCTTGATCTTTTCACGTATCTGCGGGTCCTCCACCTCCATACTTCGATTGTCCATTGAAGGACGAATATTAATCAATGCGGTATATTCTATCCAGTCTTTTTTCTCTTTACTCAAGAACAGATTTATTCCCCAGAGGTCTTCTTGCTGACTGCTGTTGTCGAGAAGCAGATATTCCAGGTCTGCATGCAATTCACCGTTGATCGCCATTATCCCTTTTCTGATGTCAACGACCGCCTTAATCATTGTTTTGAAGAATTTATTATAATTCTCAATAATGGTTTGCTTTGGGGTCGGGGTCGTCAAAATCTTCATCAGTTTTATCAGGACAGGCTACCGCCCTTGTCAGTTCTGCGACTGACCGCACAGATGCAATCAGGTAATATACCCATTATCATATAAAAGCTCCTCTCTATGAAAAGGAGCGTCTTAAATAAGCAATTTAACGAAATTATACGAAAAATAATAACTTTGTCAAGTCATTATATAAAAAGGTGTAAAATAATCAACTGAAAAAGCTACGTAATATTACATAGGTATTTTTACGGAGGGGGAAGAGGGAAACGGGGAAAGGGTGAAACGGAGAAAGGGGGAAACGGTGAAAGGGAGAAAGGGAGAAACGGAGAATGGGTGAAAGGGGGAATGGGAGCTGCGCTGGATGAAAGATCACCCCCACCTTAATCCTCCCCCCTCAAGGGGGAGGAGAATAGGGGTAAGGGCGGCGGGGTTAGCGGTTGATTATGTGAATCGCCTTTTTGTAAAAATTCTCCGCAGCTTCACAGAGCGGCTCGGTCAGGGTGGGATGGGGATGTATGGAAGAAGCCAGGTCTTCAACTGACAAACCATTGTCCAGGGCGATCACGGCCTCACCGATGAGGCTCGAGGACTCTGCACCGAGAATATGCAGACCGAGAAGCCTGCCGGTCTCGTCGCCGACGATCTTTACCATTCCCTCGGGTTCTTCCATTGCAAGCGCTTTGCCGCAGGCACGGAAAGGAAATTTACCGGTCTTTACTGCATAACCCTTGTCCTTTGCCTGGCTCTCAGTAAGTCCGACACTGGAAAACGGCGGAATCGTAAACACACAGGAAGGAATGTTCTTCGAGCCAGCCGGAATTTTTCCGCCACCAATCAGTTCAGCAACCATTATCCCCTGATGCGTCGCCTTGTGTGCAAGAAGCGGTGGTCCGATAATGTCGCCGATAGCAAAAATATGTTTTATATTCGTCCTGAACTCTTTATCAACGATGATGAATCCTTTTTTGTCTTTTTCAATACTGATATCTTTAAATGCTGAATCATCAGGTCTTCTACCCACAGTAACAAGAATTTTATCAAAGAATGCATTGAATTCCGTGTCTTTTTCTTTAATAGAGACCTCCACCCTATTATCTTTTTTACGCCAGCAGTTTATCCGGGCGTTCAGGTGAATCTTGATACCCTGTTTTTCAAGAAGCCGCTTGAGCTGGGTGCAGAGTTCAGTCTCCATCCCCGGCAGAATCTGCTCCATAATCTCAACGACCGTCACCTTGCTGCCGAGATGCTGATAAATACCCGCCATTTCAAGACCTGAGGCACCGGCACCGACAACAAGCAGTTCTCCAGGAACCGCAGAAAGTTCAAGGGCATCACTGGTGTCAATTATAAAATTATGGTCGAATTCAAAACCGGGCAGGGACGCAACCCGGGTACCTGTGGCGATGACAATAAAATCAGCCTGAAAAACCTCTTTATTTTCAGTGGTCTCAACTACAACCTGATGTTCATCTATTACTTTAGCAAACCCCTTTTTCAGCACTATTTTATTAGACTTAAACAGATATTCAACCCCTTTGCGCAGCTTCATCACCACACTGTTTTTCCAGGAACGAAGTACCTCAAGGTTATATCCTCTGTACTCAAGGTCAAACCCCAGTTTTTTCGCTTTTTTAAAGCTTTCTGTAAGCTCAGCGGCATAGCCCAGTGCCTTGGTCGGAATACAACCCTGATTAAGGCATAATCCGCCCAATTCTTTTGCTTCAATCACAAGCACCTTTTTCTGCAGCTGGGCGAGCCTGATGGCGCAGGGGTATCCTCCAGGTCCTGCACCGATGATTATTACATCATATTTTGTCGTATCCATTGCCTGCCTTTCTAATCTTCGGGTATTTTTAATAATGAACCGAAACTCTTTAGACAGAAAAATATAAAATTTGAATGATAATCAAAATCAATACGCGGAATGAGAAGGTCGACCCAGAACCGGTGTTTCTTCACGAAATCAAAGAGCGCCTCGATCTCGTCATTGTTCAACTGACCGGCGATCCTGCGCAGACGAATCCCGATATCGATCTCTGAAGCCAGGGCACTGCGCCAGGTTAACTCGTAATCATCCAGGCTGCCGTGCTCTTTAATCACTTTGACCAATTTTTCAACGGCGATTTCTGAACAGAGAAGGCCGAAAAAGATTCCGCCGCCTGTGGTCGTCTTTATCTGACCGGCTGCTTCGCCGAGCGCAATAATCCTGCCGCGTATACTCTTACGCACCGGACCAAAGGCGATCGGCTTTATCTTGATTTCGCTGTCATTAAGTTTATCGGCAGAGAACGAGAGGCAGGACTCCAGCATCTTTTTGAGCCAGATCTTACCCCTGCGCAGGAGCACGACGCCCACCCGTGAATTATTCGTGCCGGCGGGAATGACCCAGCCGAATGAACCCGGTGCGAACTTCTTGTTTATATGAATCTGGATATTCGTCTGTGAAAATGAAAACGGCAGTTCAATCTGCGAGCCGTAGAGAAAACGCGGGGGTCTGCCCAACCCTACTTTTTTATGCAGGTCATAATTAACGCCGGTTGCAAGAACCACTGCTTTTGCCTGGTATCTTCTTCTACGCGACACAACCGTGTAGACCTTACCTGAACTTTTTATGTCCGTCACCTGCTGGTTTAATCGCACATCAACGCCCACACGTTTTGCGAGTTTAGCCAGACCGCTGTCAAATATAGAACGGTCCACGACATAGGCGAAAACATCGTTTGAATTATATTCCAATCTCTTTCCCGATGGAGAAAAGAACGTCGCTGAATCTATGCGCGAAAGTATTGCTTCACCGGGTAGGTCGAATTTTTTGAAGGCACGTTTACTTATAACACCGGCGCATATCACATCCTTTCCAATCTCTTTTTTCTTATCGATTAAACAGACCGATAAACCATAATCAGCCAGCCTGTATGCAGTATAAGAACCGACTGGTCCGGCACCGACGACAACAACATCATACTTTTTTCTCACGCCATATTATACATAAAAATATGACGGATTCAATTATTTATTTATGATTAAGGAGCGGTTTGAATCAATCAGTTGCCCTGTTTGATCATACCGGTGATCTTGTCGATTATATCCTCGTATGTATTGTTCAACTTCTCAGCCTCTTCAGCCGTGATGATCCCGGCCTTCGCCGCAAAATCGATCTGCGCCTGGGCTTCAGTAGCATTCACCGCTGCATCATTGAGACTTCCGATAAAGGTATCGGTCTCACAGCGGTTCTGCCACGCCTCGGTCAATTTTTCACACACAGCACTTGAATACTGAATTATCTTGCTGTGTAGTGAATGGGGACCGCCGCGCGGAAATCCCTGGGACAGTTCGAAGATTCTCAATGCCACTTCAAACGCCATTGAATAGACACTACGGCACAGAAGAAGCTCTTCTACTATGTTCGGTGTAGCTTTTTCTTTATTTTCAGCAAGCATTCTATTAGATTATTATATTCAGGAGAAGGCAAAAGTCAAGGGGAAGGGGGTTAGGGGTCGATGTAGGAGTAGCTTTTGGTGAGTCTGGTCTTTTCTGTATAGTGTCGCATAATATATTGTCCGCAATTGCTGCCGATCTGATTCTCTTCGTTCTCGCCGATGCTGATGAGCACTTCAAAACCATATTCCCGCAACCTTTTGATAAGGGGATATTTTCTGTCCGGTCTTTCTGAATCGATGTAGGATGCAAGACGATTCTTTACAGCCTGATATGTAGGATTGACCGGCGTGAATTTCATCAAAAATCTATCCGAAGGGAATTTTTCGGCGAGAACTTCCGGTCGCAAGGGAATTCCGACACCAAGCGCAAAGTTCAGGGTTATCTTCCTGTCCCCTTTTTGATAAAATCTTGCACCGTATTTACTGATCTCATCCAGTGTCCATTTCGATACCGGCATCAACCGATCGCGCACTTTTTCATCAGTTGAATGGACTGAAAACTGCATCTGGAACCTTCCGCCGCCGTAAAATTCACCCTTTATGTTCAAGAGTTCTTCAAAAAAATCAGCGGCGCTGCGCGGCGCAACCGTTGAAATACAGGGCATCAAACCGGGCGCGTCATAACGGTGCACCAGTTCCCGCAGTACATCAAGAAGAGCCGTATTCAATGACGGCTCTCCCATTCTTGCGAATTGAATCTTGAACTTTTTCACCGGGATTTTGAAATCCGGATATCTCTTTGAAACGAGAAAATCTATCTGACTCAAAATCTGCTCTGCGGACAGGGCGCCCTTATAATTCCCTCCGGCATCACACATTATACACTTTATAGGACAGCCGATCGAGGTGGAAATTATCAAAACCCATTTTTCTTTCCAGGATAAAGGAGGCTGACGGGACTCGACGAACTCAACGAGCTTGCCCGCCCCGAATTCACAGATATAAACCCTGGCAAGGGAATCATTGCCAAAAGAGTTCAATACCTTCAATCCAATCTTTTTCATTCAACGCCTCTCCCCTATGCCCAGGCGCGCTGCAATCCTCATCGCCGCCTCAATCCCGTCACCCACGGCGATCGCCGCCTGTCTGAATCTTCCTGCTTTGACATCACCGATGAAATAGAGTTTATCATCGCCTCCTGGATATTTTTTCAGGAGAGACGGCGATAAAAATCCAAGCGACGGTTGCCTGCCGATTGCAAAGAGCAGATAATCACACACAAGGGAAATTTCTTTATTCTTCTTCAACAACTCAACAACCAAAGAATCGCCTTTCCGAATGAAATTCAGGAGTCGAGTATGCGGAAAATAGGTTATCTGATTCCTGTAGTCGCAGCTTCTTATTCTTTTATATAAAAGAGGCAGGGCTTTTATTTCTCTTTTCCGATTGATAACAATAACCCGGTTCTTGGAGCCGAGATTCAGGGCGTAATCAAATGCCGCATCACCGGCGCCGACAATCAAAATTTTCTTATTCTTCATCCGTCTGAGCCGGATAATATCGAAAAAAATCCTTGAATCATCAAGCTGTAACAAAGACGGATCAGGCGACTTCGGTTCTGTTCCAGAAGCGATTATCAATATCTCTGAATAATACTTTTTACGGGTCTGTATAAGAAAGAAATTTTTTTGCCTGACGACCTCAACCACTTTTTCCGATATCACATTGATCGACCATTCACGAAGATGGCAGACAAACCGCCTGACGAGTGCCGGTCCTGATATGCCACGGGGAAACCCCGGATAATTCTCCACACATCGAGCGTTATTGAGCAGACCACCCGGCTTTTCTCCTTCAAAGAGCAAAGGGGTTATGCCTGAACGCTTTAACTGGACCGCCGCGGCAATACCTGCGGGCCCGGCACCGATGATCGCGACTTTTTTCTTCCTGTACACAGTGCCATTATATCTGAGATGGGAAAAGAGTCAAGGCGGAGGGGAAAGGGAGAATGGGAGAAACGGAGAATGGGGGAAAGGGGGAAACGGAGAAACGGAGAAAGGGAGAAACGGGGAAAGAGAGAAAGGGAGAAACGGGGAAAGGGAGAAAGGGTGAAATGGGGAAAGGGGGAAAGGGAGAAAGGGGGAAACGGAGAAACGGAGAAAGGGAGAAAGGGGGAAATGGAAATAGGGAAGCAAAGATTGACTAATATTCTTTTTTTGTTATAATTATAGTTGTGAGAGAGAATCGCCTTGCAACAATCCTCTACGCTGATCTTACAGGATTCACAAAACTGACAGCCACGCTCGGCCCGGAAAAAATCACCGAACTCGTCAATGAATGTTTCAAGATCATCGATAAAATCATCCATGTCCACGACGGAACAATACTACGCCATGAAG
>DRIG01000025.1 GCA_011052815.1 candidate division WOR-3 bacterium
GAAACCGATAAGAATGAGATGGCATAATCGGTATTGGGGATTGAATTTATTTACCTGTTTATATGACGTCTTCCTTTTTATGAAAAATCTTTTCCGATTGAATAAAGTCATAAAATCAACTAAACCGGATATAATTCATACAAATACACTCGAAAGTATCGGATTGATTATTTTCCCGTCTGTAATTCATAAAATCCCTATTTTTTGGCATGTCAGAATCTTACTGCAATATAAATCCATAACAATCAGATTCTACGTCAAATTGATCTCGCTTTTTGTAAACAGAGTTATTGCAATTTCGCGGGCGGTTGAGCAAACTCTGATAAAAGCGGGGATGAAACCGGATAAAATTTCAGTGGTTTATAATCCGATAGACACCGAACTGTTTAGGCCTCAAAACAGGGCAACCTGTCGCAAGAAATTCGGGCTTTCAAAAAATTCAATAATCATCGGCTCACTGGGACGATTGACACCCGACAAAGGATTTGAAATACTTATCAGAGCAATGGCGTCGGTTGTTCGACAATATCCAGATACCTGTCTTCTGATTGCCGGCGATGAGTGGATAAAGGGATACAGGGAAAAATTATCCAGAACCGCTGAGCAGATCGGTGTTTTATCAAACTTAATTTTAATAAACAGACAGAAGAAGATCGCGGAACTCATCTCGGCGTTAGACGTCGTAGTGCTTGCATCACCGAAGAAAGAAGGATTCGGTCGTGTTCTTGCCGAAGCTATGGCCTGCGGTGTTCCAGTGATTGGTACAAAGGTGGGAGGCGTTCCAGAAATAATAACGCATGGTGAAAACGGTCTGCTTGTTGAACCGGGTGATCCACGGGCATTAAGTGAAGCAATTTTAAAATTGTTGAAAAATCGGACGTTAACCGCTGAGTTGGTTAGAAACGGCCGTAAGGTTGTGCAGACGAAATTTTCAGTCGAGAAGCATATAAATAGAATAAAGCTGATCTACGAAGATGGTTTGCGTATGAAATGAGTCTATTCAACCAGTTGTGAAAATCTTTTGTTTTTTATTATGGTGTAATACAATCTCTCGATCTGTGCGATGGTTTTTTCTAAAGAAAAACAACTCAGGACCCGTTTATAGGCTGACTCTCCCAATTTCAGGGCTTTTTCTCTGTTCCCCAATAAATACAAAACCGCCTCTGAAATACTTTCTGGAGATCTGACTTTAACGAGAATGCCTGATTTATTATTCTCAATGACTTCTTTTATACCGAAAATATCAGTGGCGACAATAGGTTTTTTAAGATACATCGCCTCCAAAAGAACGTAGGGAAAGCCTTCCCATAAAGAAGGCAGTAAAAATACGTCAAAAGAACTTATTATTTCAAGAGGGTTCTCTATGTAACCGAGAAATCTAACCGTCTTCTCCAAGCCGTACCTGTGAACCAGGTCTTTCAGGTGCTCTTCCTCGCTTCCGCAGCCCACAATTAAAACAGAAAGATTTTTATACTTGTCTCTTATTAAAGGAACTGCTTTGATTAAATACTCAATTCCCTTTTGTTTTACGAGACGAGCAACTGTTCCGACAACAGGTCGATCTTCAAACCGTTTTTTTCCTGTTTCCTTAAAAGAAATATCCGGAACACCGTTATAGATAACTACGACTTTTCGGGAAGGAATATTGAGAAATTTTCTCAGTATCAATTTATCGTGCTTTGTCAACGCTATATACACATCAACACATCTATCAATAATCCAATTTCTCATCTTGCGGATGAAGGATATCTTTTTTAACTCCTTTAAGGTAAATCCTACCCCGTGTTTTGTGTATATAATTCTTTTACAACCCGCAATTTTTGCGGCGATGCAGGCATACCCGCCTGAGTGGGAGTGAACTATATCAAACTTGTGTCTTCTGAGGAACTTTATCAACTTCAAGAAATGTGTTATTATATGATTATAAGGAATAACATAAGTATTAACCCCCTGAGCCTTCAGTCGATCCACTAAGACACCGTGTTCAAAGGTACATACGTTTATATCAAAGTATTCTTTCGACATATTCTCCGCCAGTAAAAACACGTGTTTTTCAGTCCCGGCTATTTGAGCGTGTCGGACGATTTGACATATTTTGTACCTTTTTTTAATTTGATTCATCCTGAGTCCTTATTTGAATTCAAGTTTAATCTCCTTTTTCTTATTACCCTGCCGTGCGACTATCGTCAAAATCTTTTCCCGTGGAACTTTCACTCTTGCTTCAAAGAGACCGTGATCATCAACAGCCGACTTAATCCCCTCGATATAAATATGAACCCCGCTTTCAGTCAGCCCGTATATCTTTATGTGGTCCTTGACTTTACTCCCCTCTTCTGGAATTGTTTTGACAAAAATATATGGGTGTTCATCGACCTCCAGTATTTCCTGAGCGATTTTGCGTCTGATCCGGTACAATGATGAAATACTTCTTTCCCACGTCGAGAGATAATCTTTTATAAGATTGCCGACCAACTTATCTGGCTTATAGTGCTGATAATCAGAGAAAAATCGATTATCCTCCAGCCGGTTTAACACTTTTTTGATCCTCTGAGTCAATATCCAGAAATATTCATAGTCTTCCAATCCCTGTCGGAAAATTTCCCAGCGCAAAGAATTTATCGGCGGTCCGGAAAAGTCCGGATTAGGATATAACAGAACTCCGTCACCGGCTTTAAGCGAAACTTTTTTCCCGCCGGCTCCGGATTGCAACATCCTGGAATTATAATACGGATTTTCTTCCCAGTGCGTTAAGTTCCACCAGCTATAGGCACCGTCAACATTCGCTTTCCAGTATCGCCAGGCATATAAACGTTTATCAATCAAGGGCGTGTCAATGTATGGATCATTGTGATAAACGAATATCAAATCGCCTGCAGATTGCCGTTTGTGAACCTCTGCTTCATCAAAGGACTGTCTGTTGAATGGTATACACCAAATATCTATGAGCCCGCGTAATTCGGGAAATGGTTTTGTGGTCATAAATATTTTTAAGCGGGGAGCGCTTTCCTTAATCACCTTTGCAATCTGTATTATTTTATCATAACCGACGTCCTCAAGCCGGGGTTCATCCCAGTATTGAAGC
Source organism: candidate division WOR-3 bacterium (assembly GCA_011052815.1). Classification (NCBI taxonomy): domain Bacteria; kingdom Pseudomonadati; phylum Caldifarciminota; species Caldifarciminota bacterium. The sequence continues at coordinate 3,083 of DRIG01000025.1, forward strand.
CAGCATTTTTCCAGCCATCCCCGTTTTTTCAAGTGAGATTCCAGTTTTCTACAATACTCTTTCAGCAAATCCCAAAATTCATTCGAACCCGTCTCAACACCCATCCATTTTCTCCGATATCTCCACCCGCTTGCATCTCCGAGAAAAGGACCAACTGTTATCGCATCAAAACCGTAATCTTTAAACAGTTTTTCCACCTTTTCGTCAAATTCAGCAAAATGGCAGATCAACTTACCCTGGATATATTCTGTTTTTAAAGAAACATTGCGAAGGACGTTTACTCGATGGGAATGCAGATTATTGTAATAATCTTTCAGGATCTCCGCTTCTTTTCTGTGATCATATTGTTTTATAAGCGAAAGCCAGAAATTGGATCGAATAAATATGTGATTTTCTCTCGGTAAGACGAAATCCCAAACATTTACCTTTATGGGAATGTGAACAGAATAATCATCCTGAAAGACCAGGGTAACCTCACCGGTATAGATACCAGAATTTATGTGTGACGGAATAAAAACATTCACCCATATCGGGTTGTTAACCTGCCTGGACAGATCGAAGACAGAATCCGGTTTTAAGTAATCCGGATGTAACCCGGCAACTCCGTCGGTGTTAGACGCCTGATTTACTTTTACATAACCTACCTTATAAGACGAAAACAGGTGTTTTGGAATTACGTCATTATTCTGTTTCGCCAGGAGGTCACTGAATTTTATCGAACATCGCTTAAATCCATCTTGGGGAACAATCACTATTTGAAAAGACTCCCATTCGTTCTTTGCACAAAAAATTTCAATTCCGTTCTTCTGGTCTTGAGGCGGATGGGTATGACGAAAAACCTTCTTCTCGGCGTATTCAAACCAAACAGTCGCTTTTTCCCGATGCAATAAGTAAGCGCCGTCAGAAGTTTTGAGGGTATCACCAGAATTCTCCTCTAAAGCCGATAATCTGACGTCGTCAAACCATACCGTGCCGTTTCCTTTTATGTACAATGCAATAAGTATTGAACTTGCTTCTCTGTGAGTATAAAAATTGAGATGATAAATTCCCCAATCCTTATTTTCATCAGAGCAGTTAATTGATAGATCAGCATTCTTTATGGGCAGTTTACGGCCGTGCGCATCGAAATAATGGACGGCGATTCCTATACGACCGGAATAATTTGAAGCTTTTACCGCCGCAACAACACGATACCATCTGCCCCTGATAAAGTCTTTTACCCGCTGGTTACATCCGTAAAATTCATTATTCTCTGTTCTGAAATTCTCAATCTTTAAACTGCTGCCCCCTGAGTAGTGTACAAAAGTATCGATCTTTACGGTAACGCCCTGGACAAAAGACGGTTCCCAGCCCGGTGCTATACCCGTTTCAAAATCACCGTTGATCAATAAATTTTCCCCTTTTAATGCCTTACATCCCAAAACCAATGCCATTACGACCATTATCCCATACAAGGTTTTGTTCTTCAACAAATTTTCAGACGAAGCACGGAAGTAATGATATATCATCACCAATATATCAATCATCAGCCAGGTCCAGATATAAATTGATCGTTCGATCTATTACATTCTCGTAATCGTAATTAAGAGCGGTTTTCCGGGCGGCCGTTCCGAATTTTTTACATAAATCGTTGTCTTCGAGTAAATTATTAATGGCGTCTACAAACAGATCGTATCGATTAATGGCGACGGTAATCCCGTTGAATCCATTATTAATAATCTCATCGATACCACTCACCTTGTGGGCAACAACAGGTTTCGCCATTGCCATCCCTTCGAGTAACGAACGCGGCAGTCCTTCCCATAGTGAAGGAAGAATAAATATATCAAAGATAGCCAGTAAAGGGGGAATATCTTCCACTACACCGGTAAATACAATATAATCAGATAAGTTAAGAACGCGGATTTTTTCTCTCATTTGTTCCAGCAGTTCACCGCCGCCTACAAAAAGAAAAATAACATCTTTTCTTTTTTGCAGCACCCCCTGGGCGATCTTCACAAAACCTTCTGGATTTTTCTGTGCACTGACCCGTCCAATCGTTCCTATCACTCTTCGACCGCCGGGATTAAATTTCAAGCGTGCATGTTCCACTGAATGCTGATCGTAATGCAAAAATGAACGCAAATTAATACCGTTGCCGATGAAATAATATTTGGCGGCTTCTCCGATTTTATACAGTTCAGCTTCTTTCATATCTGCCTCTGTCTGAAAAAGCAGCTTTGTCGTAAAGGTGGCGATAATTTTTTCGATAAATCTGAAAAACATCTGGGCGAATGAATTTCCCGCTTTAAGACCCCAGCCGTGTACTGTATGAAGAATAACAGGAGTACGTGCAACTCCTGCGGCAATCCTGCCGATGACACCGGCTTTCGAACCATGGGTGTGAACGATTTTATACCGGTGCTTTTTTAAAATTGCAACAAGTCTTAAGAAAGTCAGAAAGTCCTTAATCAAATTTATTTCGCGGACCAGGCTGGGAAGAGTAATGAAATTTAAATTCTTTCTTCTTCCATGAGCCAGCAGACGACCTTCATTCTCCGATTGAAATCCATGAATTATCGTACAGGCAAATAATTTTGAATCGAGCTTTTCAACCAAGTGCAAAGTTCCTATTGAGGCACCTCCATACACCATCTTTGCTATAATATGACAAACGTTTATTTTATGCACGGGAGATAATCTGTTCATAAAATCCACACACCTGATCCGCTGCTCTTTTCCAGGAAAAATCTCTAACTCTATGCGTTCCCTTTTTAATCAGTTCTTTTCTCTTTTTTTCATCTTTTATCATAAGCAACAGTGCCGACGCCATCTGTTCAACATCACGGGGGTCGACATAAAGCGCAGCTTCTCCGGCAACTTCAGGCATTGAAGATATATTTGATGTTATCACCGGCACCTGCAGGGACATCGCCTCCAGGAGGGGTAGACCAAAGCCTTCATACAGAGAGGGATAAACAAGTGCCAATGCATTTTTGTAAAGTGCGCATAACGTGTTCTCTGACGCCGTTCCGAAAAAGATAATTTTGTCACATCTTGTTTCACTCTTGAAAACCGCATATTTAGGACCCACAAGAACAAGATAAGGGACAGAATCACCAAGCTGTTTAGAGACCCTGATGAAAGCCTCGATCAATCTCTTTACGTTCTTATGGGGCCTGTTTTCTCCGACGAACAGAAAATATCGTTTACCCTTTAACCCCGGCGGCAGATCTTGATTCGTAGAGTTTGAAATTGTCGGTGCTTCGTAGATAACCCGTATCTTATCTGGAGACCCCCCAAATAACACTATATCCTTTTTGGTCGCTTCAGACACTGCGATAATCCCCGTCGCTTTATGAATTCCTCTGGTGATAATCCATTTGTAATAGACGGCTTTAAAGCCGCTTCTGAAAAATTCCGGGAAGAAAAGATACTTAAGGTCGTGTATCGTTACGATAGATGATGTTCGGATACCGAATGCCGGAAAGTATGAACTCAGGCAATGATATAAGTCGTGTTGATTGATGAGGTTTCGTATGTAAAATAGAATCAGGTCACGCCAGGGACCGATTACAGGTGCCTTGATGGTATTAAAGTAAACGTTCTCCTTTTCGAGAGAAAACAGGGGATGCTCTCTGGAAAGAGAATTTTGCACGAGCACCGTGAAATTATATTCTTTTATCTTGAGCAGTGCCTTCAATAAATAAAAACTATATTTACCCAGACCTGTTGGAGTATTTACGATTCCAGTTGCATCAATGAATATTTTTCTTCGAGGCATGACCAGAAAGCCGCTCCATCTTCGCTTTTGGTTGCAGGCACTGTTCGGCAAAGGGCTTGAATACTGCGTCGGTTATCATTTTTATTTTTTCTTAAAAAATCTGAATAGACGTTCTTTAAATTTTATAAAGTCCTGATTCATTATTTTGTAAATTTCCTGCCATTCTGAAACTTTCTTAATCTCCTCTAAATATTCAAAAAAGAAAGTAAGGACAAAACCGGTCAGCAGACTCAAACCCGCACAAAATATGACGATGGCGCTTCTTTTTGGATAACTTTTCTTCTCGGGCGGAGAAGCTTTATCGAGAATCTCCACGGTCGGTGTATCTTTCACCTCCAGAATCTTCGCCTGCTCGTACTGTTGGGTAAGAACTTCGTATATCGTCTCCTGGACTTTAACATTCCGCAACAATCGAGCATATTCCAAAGAGACTTCAGGAAGATTGGAGAGCGGAATCGAAAATCCGGCACCGAACTCATCTCTCTTCTTCGTCTTGCTGCCGAACTCAATCTTTGCAAGCTGTTTTCTCAGCTCTCTCAACTCCTGCTCAATGCTCCGTGTATATGGATTATTAACGCCTCCGGATGCACCCTTCTGAACCTCTTTCAAAATAATTTGACTCTTCAAGGTGGCGATCGTCTCAATCACCTTTTCAATTTCAATATCAAGGGCGATGGTCCGATGCTTTTCCTGGAACTTCCTCAGCGATTCTTCGGCTTTAGTTAATGAATCCTCGGTCTCTTTCAATCTTTTTTCAATAAAGATACGATATTTCTTTCCGGAAGTCATGGCGGTCTCTCGGTTAAATTTGTCCAACTCTTCAATATAAGCATTGGCAATGTCAGCGGCGAGATTTTTATTTTTATAAGTTACTGCAACAGAAATGAGCCCCTCCGGTGAAACCTCTATCTTTGTAATGGCATCGAGCTGTTTCGAAGCGTCAGAAAATGTTTTGGTTCCAAATTCCTTCATCAGATTGAATCTTCTGATTATCTTTCCTTTTATACGACCGCTGTGCATTATCGCGGCAAAAAGATCCGACGGTGTAACCATCCCAGAGAGACCGGATATTTTGGCCAAGCCGGCTATATTCCCGGGGATGTCGGCAGAGATCATTCCAAGCATTGTCATCTGGTCGGAACTCGGAGGTAATATCGTTGCAGTGGCAGTGAATTGAGGGGTTATTAACAGACTGATTATAAGAGATGCTATAGTAGTAATGAGTACCAGTTTTATAACAAAATAGCGCCATTTTAACAGCACCTGTAAGTAGCGAATCAATTTCTCACTTTTCTTCATATACGCAAGTATACCTAATTTTAAATTATTGTCAACATTTCAAGTATTTTACATCAGAACACTTCGCCTGTATACATCTAAAGTTCCACTTTCCGCATTTGCTCAAACCAACTTATCTCAGGAAGATTATTTTTGAGTGAAGTCGAAATCTACTAAATCTTTATTCTTTTTGCCCAGCTTCTATTTTTTTGATACCAGTCTACTGCAGATTCAATGCCCCTTCCAATATCGATCTGAGGCCGCCAGTTGAGAAGTTCTTTTGCCCTGGTCACGTCCGCCCAGGTGGCGAGCATGTCCGCAGGGTGAAACGGCTGATGTTCGATCTTCGCCTTTTTGCCGAGAAGCCCTTCAATATTATGGAGTACGTCTATCAGCTTATGGGGCTGGTCACCGCCGAGATTGATAATCTCAAAGCCGAGCGGTCTCAGCGCCAGAATCGTGCCGCGTGCAATGTCGTCGACATACGTGAAATCACGCGATTGAGTCCCGTCGCCGTAAATAATCACCGGCTCTTCCTGGTCGATCCAGTAGATGAATCTGAAGATACTCATATCGGGTCTACCTGCTGGTCCATAGACCGTAAAGTACCGGACAATCGTAATGTCCAGGTCATATAACCGATGATAAGTATAACAGGTCACCTCAGCACCCTTTTTTGAAGCGGCATAAGGTGAAATCGGCTCATTCACCGGCAGGGTCTCTTTAAACGGCATCTTTTGACCGGCATAGAGCGAAGAGGTCGATGCAAGGATGAACTTCTTTATTCCATAAACACGGCATAATTCCAGAAGATTTAGCGTACCCAGCACGTTTGTGGTGTAATATACAAAAGGGTTTTCCATAGAATAACGCACTCCGGCACGGGCGGCGAGATTGATGACGGCGAAGAACGGAGCAGAAGACAAAGAAGAAGGAGTTTTTCGAGTTGAATATTGCTGAAAGAGTCTTTCTAAGACATCGCGGTTCTCAATATCGAGTTTGTGGAATTCAAAGTTCGGATGCCTTTTCAACTGCTCGAGCCGCCATTCTTTGAGCCGCACGTCGTAGTAGTCGTTCATGTTGTCAATGCCGACAACAGAAATAGTCGCTGAGTCATCGGTCATTATGTCATTGGGGATTAGTTCTGGTTTGGCGAGGAGGAATTCACATACTTTCCAGCCGATGAACCCGGCTGCACCGGTTACGAGGATATTAAGTTTTTTATCCATACTATTTCAATTATAGTAATAAATGACAGTATGTCAATCTATCAAAAGGCTTTATTTAATCACCACCACCCGACTGGTCCTGTCGCCGACGACGACGTGATAAACACCCGCACTCAAGGGACGGTAAATCAACTCCGCCGCCTCTGTTTCAAAGACCTTTCTTCCCGTGATGTCAAAAATCTTGATTAAATACGGTCGTGAGAGTTTAAGTTTGATCGCCCGACCGATACTGTTTATCTTCTCAATCCTCACCGGTTCTTCAACAAATTCAGTAATCCCCTGGGTTACGGTGTTTTTCTGAATTATCCATGTTTCCGGGTCGACCGTAATTGAAACGGGCTCCTGAGCAAGGACGAATTCAAAGTGCTGAGGAGATTGGTTTATCGACAGGGTGATCAGCGTGTCACCAGCTGCATAATTGACGCCGATCGGCAGCGGCATATGAAATACAGCAGGTCCCATGGTCTGGGTCTGGGTGACGTCGAGCAACAGACGCCAGTTGGGCGCTTCATAGACCTTTCTCCAGACAATGTCGTAGATGGGATAGTACAGGTCATAAACCCATTCCTGGAAGAACCAGTCATAATCACCGCCCAGCACCTGATTCATTATCTGATTGAGGTCAGCGGTTGAGGCGTTCTTGTAGGCGAAGGAATCCCGATATGTGGACATCAATGTCAGCCAGGTATTGTCGTCTCCGCACAAATACCTTATCATATGAAGAACCCACGCGCCCTTGCAATATGAGTGACCCCAGTCAAAGATATAACTGTCAGGCGGGTCGTAAATCGGATGTGGATAGGACGCCTCTGAAGAAAAATAACTGTTTCTTCTCGAAACCATCACGTCGATGAATGCCTGATGCCCTTCGCGGCGTTCCCGATAAAGGGCGTCACAATAAGTGGCAAAACCTTCATTCAACCAGACGTTTTTCCAGCCGAAACAGGTTATCATATCACCCCACCACTGGTGTGAGGTCTCATGCGCCATAAGATAATAGTCGTTGCCCACAAAACCCGGACGATAGATTGAACTCATCGTCTGATGCTCCATGCCCGCATAAGAAAAAGGATAGAGGATATCCATTCCATAGCGGTCAAACGGATAACTTCCAAAGAGTGAATCATAGAAGTAGAGGATGTCGGTCGTATATTGAAAAGCCGTCGGTGCATAGATTGTATCCTGGGGCCAGAAGTAGTATTTAATTTCGACGCTGTCTCCGGTCCCAGGCACGAACCAGTCTGAATAGGTGGTAAAGACACTCGAGGCGAAGTGTATCAGATAAGGAGCAATCGGCTGATCGTGCTTCCAATGATAGGTCGCCCTGCCGTCAGACACCTCTTTACCGAGGTATTCACCGGTTGCACAGACCGTAAAGGAATCAGGCACTGTAATATAGAACTCAACCCCGTAGTCTGCCTTGTCCCAGACCCGGTCATAGCACGGCAGCCAGCGCCGGGTGCAGAAGGGACAGCCCAGGGTGTAAGAGATCGGGTGGGAGCTCTGATAAAAGAGATACCCCATACTGCCTGAGGCAGTACCGCTGTAGCCCACCATAATATTAAAAGAGTCATTGACGTTCTGGGGCTGGGGAAGGGTGACGTAAAGGGTTTCGTAATTGTGGGTGTATGAGGCGGCAGTAACACCGTCGACCTTCACTGAATCGACATTGAGCCCTAAAAGATGCAGGTCCACGGTCGTCAGATTGTTCTGATTACTGCGTGCGGCAATTGTGACTGCACCCTCTAAGTAGCGTGAATCCATGGGTAAAGTCAGGTCGATTAAATAGTGGAGCACGTCATAGGAATGGGTGGATTCTGCCCGGACAGTCTCAGGATAAAAGACCTGTTTGTTTTCGATATTGTCAAAAAATGATTGATTGACCAGAATTAAAATTATAAGTGCGGTCATAAAACCTCCTTGAAAATTATAGACAGAAGGGTTTAAATGTCAAGAAAAACCAGGAGGTGAACGGAAAAAGGGAAGATTCAAAGATGGTTCAAAAATATCTGCTTGAGAAAAAAAATTTATCCCAGGATGAGGGTAAGTTCCCGCAGTAATTCAGCCGCGAGCGTGCCTGATTGCCAAGGTGAAGCGGCTAATGGATTGTATTCCACGATATCTGCACCGACCACCTCTTTATCCCTGAACAACAACAGCGCCTGGACCAATTCCTGATAAGAGACACCTCCAGGACAGGGCGTGGCGACCGCCGGCGCGACACCGGGGTCTAAAACGTCCACGTCGATCGATAAATAGATCGGGGTTTTAATGGTGTTGATGACTGCACTCAGGGGTTTAAAGACTTCAAATTTATAAATATGTTTATGAAACCCGAATTCCTGTTCTGTGCCGGAACGAATCCCGAATTGATACAAATTTTCAACCCCGATCAATTCACTCACACGACGCATCACTGTGGCGTGACATATCTTTTCTCCAAGATACTGGTCGCGCAGGTCACAATGGGCGTCCAATACAAAAACAGTAATATCTTTGAACTTTTCTTTGTAGAATCTTATCAGCGGAAGGGATATTGTGTGTTCGCCACCGAGTCCGATGATCTTTTTATTATAACCGATAGAAGCCAAATTTTTCTTTATCTCGACTTCCCAGTCCCGCGTCTCAAAAGAGACATCACCAAAATCACAAATTTCTTTCTGAGAAGGGCTCTCTTTCTGGTACGGCGAATAGTCTTCGATATTTTCAGTGCAGAGGCGAATATATACAGGTCCGAATCTTGAACCCGGGATAAATGAAGAGGTGCGGTCATAGGGAAGACCGAGCACGACAATTTCCGCCCGATCCAATGAAGAGTTTGCATAGAACAATTTCATGATAATTCCAAGTGTTCAAATCCGACAGGACTACGCCGCCTCAGCGTATCCCAGGGCACCTGCCATGGTAATCACTTTTATCGGGCAGACCTCAAAGCAGCGGCCGCATCCAATACATTTGTCTTTTATCACTGTATGCCGCTTGCCCGGCTCTCCCTCAATCGCCTTGAACTGACAGACCTTTACACATTCACCGCAGCCATTACACTTTGACGAGATAATGGCATAGGGCCGAGCTTTTGCACGGTCAACAAATGATTTGGTCGGGCACTTGTGAAAACATATGCCGCAGGAAGTGCACTTTTCAAAATCTATCTTCGGCAGGTTACCCTGCATGGCGATGGCTCCCTCATAAGGACATACCTTGACACAGAGGGTACATCCGATACAGCCGACCTTGCAGACGTTCTTTACAGCCTTGCCCTTATCCAGGGTTTTGCAGGCGAGAAAAATCAACTGGGAACGGGGAATGAGTTCCAGCACCTGACGTGGACATTCCCTGACACAGACACCGCAGGCAGTACACTTATCCGGATCAATGATCGGCAGACGGTCTGGCCCCATTGTTATGGCGCCGAACGGACACACCGCGGCACAATGGCCTCCTCCTAAACACCCGTATTCACACGCCTTATTACCGCCCAGAAGGATATAGTTACTTCGGCAGTCACCAGGACCCCGATATTCAAATTTCTCAACCGCATCATTTATGCCGCCGCGGCACCTGAGCACGCATATCTGGGGCTCGGTCGCCTCAACCTTAATTCCGAGAATCTCACCGATCTTCTTCGCTGTTTCAGAACCACCCACTGTACATAAATTCGCCGCGACCCCGTCTTTTTCCGCAGCCAGGGCATGGGCATACGCCTCACAGCCGGGAAATCCACAGGCACCGCAATTAACACCGGGCAGGATCTCTTTCAATCTCTTTTCCTGCTCACTGATCTTTACGGAGAGTTTTTTAAAGGCAAGTGCGAGAACGACCCCGAAGACCAGACTCAGCCCGCCCAGGCCTGCCAGTGATTTCAAGATTGCTGTCGTATCCATTTTACTTCATTATATTTAATTTTACTTAAGTGTCAATATAAAGGCTATGCTTAAACCGTCTTTATGCCCAACCGTTTCTTGCCGGCGACGATTCTCTGCTCAAAAGGGGAAGACCGGATTGTCGCAAGCTCTTTTTTTGCCTGTCGGGCGATCTCCTCTGCTGAATCATTTTCTCCAAAGAGACTCTCATAGACCTTGGCACCGGCGATCTTTCCTTCCAACATGGCGGTCGACGCCTCTTCAATGCAGGCGAGGTCACCGCACACGAAGATATGGGAACGAGAGGTCTGCATATCCTCGTTATGATAGGGGATATGGCCTCCGAGTTCAGGGATAAAGTCAATACGGCAGCCGGCGTGATAGAGCAGTTCACACAGCGGTGACAGACCAATCGCAATAAGAACCATATCACAGTCAATGAGCTTTTCGGTTCCTTTGATACACCTGTATTTATCGTCGACTTCGGCAATGACCGCTCCTTCAACGCAATCTTTGCCCCGGGCTTCAAGGATGGTGTGCTTCAGATAAATGGGCACGCCTGCCCGTTTGATCTTTGCCGCATGCACATAATAACCACCCACCTTGTCCATAATCTCCACGATCGCCGCCACCTCAACACCAGCCTGTAACAGCTGATAAGGAACGATCAAACCGATGTTACCGGAGCCGATGACCAGTGCCTTTTTGCCGGGAACCACGCCGTACACATTCATCATTGTCTGAACCGCTCCGGCTCCATAGACTCCGGGAAGATCGGCGTTTTCAAAGGCGAGCATATTTTCGCTTGCGCCGGTCGCAAAGACGTATCTCTTAGCCTTGACCTGAAACAAACGGTCATTGCGGAGCACGCCGATCGTGTCGTCATCATAATAGCCGACAACTGTAGCATTGTGCAGAACCTCAATCTTCAATTCCTCGACCCTGTCAGTCAGGATCTTCGCGATATTTATCCCTCTCACTCCACAATAGTGGGCTTTGGAGCCGAAAAACTTGTGTGTCTGTTTAACCAACTGGCCGCCGAGCATCGGGTTGTCGTCGATGATAAGCGGCTCTGCACCAAGCTCTTTCGCGGTAATAGCTGCTTCCAGACCCGCGGGACCGCCGCCGATAACGCAAATATCGACATCTGAATATCTGTGTTCCGCCATTACAACCTCCCTCTGCCTTTTTGTCGGCGCACCTTCATTCCCGCCTTAAGCGGCTCCATACAGACCATAACATTGGGTTTTCCATCAACCTCCATTAAACAGGACGAACATTTTCCAACGGCACAGAAAAATCCCCGGGGTCGATTATGCCTCTTTGAATAACTGTAGACTTTAATACCCGCTGCATGGAGGGCAGCGGCGATAGGAAGACCTTCGTATCCTTCAATCTCTCTTCCTTCAAAATAGAATTTTACTTTCTCTCCTCTTTTAAATTCCAGGATTGGATGCTCTTTTAAATAACCGTTCATAACACAAACTCCATTCTTTATTTAATCAACCCATCCACTTCAGGAACTGAAGTAATCGACCGCATTTTTGAATATATGCAAGCCGTCGCCGATCTCATCGAGAGTCTCTCTGGTATGACGGGGGTGCTGGAGATAAGAAATATAACGCTCTGGATGGGGCATCAAACCGAGAATCCTGCCGCTTCTGTCGGTGATACCCGCGATACCAAGGAGCGAACCATTGGGATTGAACGGGTAATCCGCCTGATTTCCGTTTTCGTCGACGTATTGAAAGACGATGTGTTCCTTAATCTTTGCCAATACCTCTTCATTCTTAACGACGAACTTGCCTTCGGCGTGGGCGACCGGCAGGGTTATTATCGGCTTCACTCCTTTTGTGAACACCGAACGGTCAGAAACCTTTAAATAGACCCAGCGGTCCTCAAATCGTTCAGAATCGTTCGTGATAAGGCTTACACTCTGTTCTTCAAAGTAGTCGGTGAAAGCCGGCAGAATACCGCACTTCACCAGTACCTGAAAACCATTGCAGATGCCGATGATCAGCTTGCCCTGGTTGATGAAATCCAGAAACTTATCACGCAGTTTAAACTTGATTTCGTTCGCGAGAATCTTTCCCGCGGAGATGTCGTCGCCGTAAGTAAAGCCGCCGGGAAAGACAATGATCTGGTAATCAGAAAAATCCGTGTCTTTGACCGCATCAATGTAGACACGCACGGCTTCTGCACCGGCTTTTTCGAATGCATACGCCGTTTCCACGTCACAATTCGTCCCTGCAGCCCGAACGACCAAAGCTTTTGGTTTCATTCTCTTATGTTATCTTTTCCAAAAATATAATAGATTATTTCAGAATTATCGTCTTGCCGTCGGCTGCCGCCTGAATGTGGTAAGTGCGATATTTACCCCGAAGTTCTTTAATCCTGTCATCGATGAATTGGTCTGTACTTCCGTGGTCATGATGGGTAAATATTACGCTCTTGACTCCGGCATCCCGGGCAAGCTGCATAACCTGATTGTATGTCGAATGACCCCAACCCACTCGCTGCTGATAGATGTCGTCCGTGTATTGGGCGTCGTGAATAAAGAAATCCACTCCTTTTACAAAATTAACAAATTTTTTATACGGCGTATTACCGCCTTTTGCGTGGAGTTCATTGTCCGTCAAAAAGGCAAAACAGTGTTTACCTTCAGTGAATTTGAAGGCAACCGTGTAATTAGGATGGTTGGTCGGTATCGTCTGAATGGTCATATTCCCGATCTTCAGCCGGTTTTTCAACTCCTTGAACCTTAATTTCGCACGCAGGTCTTTCAGTGTCGCCGGGAAATACGGCAGGGTCATCTGGTAATTCAACGCCTTCCTTACACTTATCTCCTCTTTTGCTCCGTAGATGTTAATCTCCGCGTTGCTGAAAAATATGGGTGCGAAGAAAGGAAAGCCCTGAATATGGTCCCAGTGGTAATGGCTGAAAATAAGGTGCATCTTGAGCTTTCTCTTTTGCAGAAGGTGTGCACCGAGTTCCCGTATTCCTGTACCGGCGTCGATGATTATCGCCTCACCAGTATCTGTCTCGACATACATACAGGTCGTGTTGCCGCCGTATTTTTTTGTCTCTTTATTTGCGACCGCTATGGAGCCTCTTGTCCCATAAAATTTTATATACATCTATTGTTTTTCCTTTGTTTTCTGCGACATCCGACAGTTACCCTCAAAGAAAACACCCTGCTGGATTATCAATCCTTTGCACACGATGTCACCGAGCATCCGGGCACCGCTTTGAAACTCAATTACCTCCTGGGCGTTTATATTGCCCTCGATTCGGCCGCCGATAATTGCTGATTTGCAGGAAATATTACCCTTGATATTGGAATCCTTACCGACAATCACACATTCCTTTGTGGTCACATTTCCCTTTATCGTTCCGTCAATCTTTGTCGAACCGTCAACATTAATATCACCGTTCACCACAGTTCCTTTTCCGACCACACTGTCGATCCTGCTTTCTTGAGCCATCCATCCTCCTTTAAATTTTTTTCTTCACATAAAGTTAAATTATATTTAATTTTTCTTTTTTGTCAACTCTTTTTTTGTTAAAATAGCGCCAACGGGATTTGAACCCGTGATCTCCGCCTTGAGAGGGCGGCGTCCTAAACCAGGCTAGACGATGGCGCCGTAAGGGTATTATAGATATTTTTCATAAGATGTCAAGGATGAACCATGCTGACTCCTCTCCACCTTCAACGCATATCCACCCCCTCTTTTGTCATTCTGAAGGAGTCTGCCCGAGGCAGACGACTGAAGAATCTCTCCCTTCCAGCACAGCTCACTTTCCCTTCTCCCAACGCTCTCAACGCTCTAAACATCCTGTTTCTTTCCGAAATTCGAATTCCGAAATGCCTTTATTCACCGTTTCCCCCGCTCTCCCTTTCCCCTCTTCTCCTCCCCCTTGATGGGGGAGGAGAAAGGTGGGGGTGATCTTTCATCCAGCACCGCTCCCTCCGCCCTCCGCCCTTAGCCCTTTCCCCTCCGCCGCAGGCGGACAAAGAATCTCCCGATGAAAGTCCTGGCATTGACAAATGATAAAATTTTATCATAATTTATCATTGGATAGGGGTTGTTATGAAAGAGATAATGCGCAATGATAATGATGCAGAAAGCATTCTTTTGAGAAGAATATCCGCTTTTTTGCGGTTGAAGATATTATTCCCGCACCACATTCATTCAGGGTTAAATTTATTGATGATAAGGGGGTAGGATGGAGAAGATAATCGGCCATATTTTATTTATGCTATTTATCTTTTTGTCATTCTTTAATTGCGATCATAAAGTTTCGGATAAAATGGTTATCAAATTCCGTCAAGTAGAAGACCGCTACTGGAACACAAAACAGCAGGAAGGGCAGCCTGACTCAGTAGATGCGGATTCGATTGAGGATGCAAAATTCCCTGATGGTTTCTTCTGGGTCAAGGTGATTGCTTACGACATTGAAGATAATGCCGATTCCGAGTCGGTTTTGGTCCATATCGACAACTTTGCCCCCAGGGTCAAGCAGACCTATCCATCTGATTGGTTTGCCTTTGTGCCAACCAAACAACATAAAATCTGGTGTTGTTTCTCTGAAGCGATGGATA
>DRIG01000026.1 GCA_011052815.1 candidate division WOR-3 bacterium
ATGGTTCTTTCTTTCGGCATACCGCTCCTTTCAGTGATCGGCTCTATATCATTTCCTGTGGTCGCTACAGTGGTTAATCTGTTCATCCTGTTCGGCGGTATGGCATTGAGCGGCCGAAAGGCCGCCTGGATGCCCCGGGCCCTCGATGTTAAAACAGAGGTCGTAAAACGTATGCTCGACAATCCCCTGATAAGATCAGACCCAGCCCTTCAGATAATTCCATATCTTGAAATAGGTGAAGACAAAAAAGGCTCTTTTCCGAACGACACCCGGTTTCTGATAAAATTCAAGGATGCCCCGGATGATTTTATCGGGCTGCAGGGACAGATTTCAATCAATGCAGTAAAGGGACGAAACTACCCCTATTTTTATGTGGTTCTGCTTGCAAAACCGTCGTTTAATCTTTTTGAAAAATTCGGGAAGAAAACCCTGGATAGATGTGTGATTGAACGTAAAAAGACCGGGGAAGTCGATGTGATTGTCATCAGACAGCGCACCACCAAGACATCCGGCTACCACACCAACCCGGGGATGCAGGATTATATTCTTAAACACTCCCTTGAGTTTGCCCGGGAACTTTTTAAGTAATAATTACTTAAAATAGAATTCCTTTCGGCGGTCGGCTAAGAGATCATTATATTGGTTAAGTTTCTTATTCAACGCGGTTTCCGGTTTTATCTCACATACCTTTACACATTCTTCATCGGCATCGGCACGTACCAATATCTCTCCTTCGGGAGAAACGACTTCACTCTGCCCGATAAACTTGAAATTTTTACCGTTCCTCTTTTCTTCACCGATACGATTCGCCAGGGCGATATAGACCCGGTTTTCCAGCGCCCGCGTTTTATGGGCGTCGGGACAATAAGGCATAACAAGGTTCGCCGAATGCAGGATTATCTGAGCGCCTTTGAGGGCGAGGGTTCTCATGGCTTCGGGATATATCCAGTCGAAACAGACCAGCATACCGACTTTTATGCCTTTATATTCAAAGATCGGAAATCCCCTGTTTCCCGGTTTGAAAAATTTCTTTTCTTCAAAATATAAATGCATTTTCCGATAGACGCCGATCATGCCCGAGGGTGAAACCAGGGCGGAGGAATTATAAAAAGCGTCATTATTCTTTTCCGCAAAGCCATAAGCAAAGCAACAGCCTGTTTCTTTTGCGAGTGAAGACATAAAGTTGAAAGTCTCGCCGTCGGCTGCGGGTTCGGCGAGTCGCGCGAGTTCGTCTTTGTTGAGAAAGGTATAACCGGTATTGAAAAGCTCCGGTAATACGATTATATCGGCGGTTGTCCCTTTGAGCATAATTTTAACTTTCTCAAAATTTTTTTCTTTTTCTCCGAAGAGGGGATTAAATTGCAATACTCCTATCTTCATCAAAACCCCAGTTCCTTATTGATAAGCATCACCGTGATTTTCGTCTGGAAAGGGCGGTATTTGATTATGGAGATCACACGACAGATTTTTCCTGGAGTGCTGCAGTCTGAACAGACACCGGTTTTAACACAGGGGGTCCGGGCTTCGACGCGTCGCGCATTCATTACTCCAGCAACCTGATGCGCCCGTTCAAGTCCTTGCTCGATCGAATCGACGATTTTATTAACACCGACGACAACAAAAACATTTTTCGGACCGAAAACCATATGGGCGACACGGTTTCCGACACCGTCGATATTTATAAGTTCACCTTTTATGGTGATTGCATTGCTGCTTGTGAGGTAATAATCAGCCTGACCTTCGAGAGAGCGTGCGTGCTGGTCGATCTTTTCATTGAGCCCTTCACGCCAGTGCTGAAAGATTTTGTTTCCTCTTTTTTTAAATTCTTCGATGATGCCGATTTCCCGAATTGTTACAGATCCGGGAATTCCGATGCTGGCTTTTTTCGGTATTTTTCTTAAGAGTGCTTTTTTCAGCGAATCGACGTCATCATGGTACTCTGCCTGAAAGCCCCGACGTCGTAATTCTTTTAATAAATTCGCTATTCTGTTTTTATGGTACCATTTTTTCATCGATCCATAGTTTGCAGCAGCTGTTTTCATGATATAACCTCCTGAAAAAGATCATTGATTGCATTATAATGCATTTGGTTGCGATGTCAATTATCAACTTAAAAAAATCTGGTATCCTGGAATTCACCAGGATACCAGATTGGATTTTTATTCGTCTTTTTTACGCTAATTTCTCTGGTGTAATGTAGTCACCGTATTTTTTCTGGGCTTCCAGAAGCCTTTCTTTCTGGGCATCAAGCGTCTCAAAGAGAATTTTCGGCGGATCGAGGACTTCAGTTTCGTATATTTTTTTAATCCGCTCGATCTTTGCCAAACTTTCCGGAATCCTGATCATAAACTGTTTTTTATAGTCGTCTTCACTGTAATCCTTATTAAGAACCTCTTTGAAAAGTCGTTTTAAATCTTCATATTTCGGGATGTACCCGGTCGGTGTTTTTATGGCGTCAACCTCTTTGTGCACCCTCAATTCAGCCCATTTGTACCAGACTTTTTTGTCGGTCTTCTCGTTCAGGAAGTTACCGTCCTTGTCCTTCAGAAAATAGTTCACCGAGAAGATCAGAGGTGTTCTTTCCAGTCCCTTTGCAAAATCAAGATTCGCCTGGATGTATTTTGATATGGGAATCGACAGAAAATCGAGATTGGACATAAGATTAAATTTTCTCACTCCTTCTTTACCGAGTGTTGCCGCCGTGGTTTCAGATTCCAGAGAAGCGCCTTTTGTGATTATACCATGTGTCCAATCAAATGATTCTTCGATAGGAACCCAGGTGTCAGAGTCTCTGCCGCCGTAGACGATGCCTCCGACAACCACTCCTTTGGGGTCATGAAGCGTCGGGTCGAGGTTTTCAAGCCTTTCAAGGGAGAGGGTGAAGCGTGCATTACGATGAGAGGGAGTGATTTCATTTCCATCTTTATCTTTCTTGCCTTTGAACCATTCGCCTGAATGGTTTATACCCTTTTCCGGAACTTCACCGTCTTTTCCTATCCAGTAAACATTCTTGTCCGGGGTTACCAGAACATTTGAGAAGATCAGTTCGCCGGGGGTATGGAGTGCTTTCCACTGTATCGGGTCGTCTTTGGAGTTAATCCCCATTATAATTCCGAACATCCCCTTTTCAACATTGACCGCCCGTACTTCGCCGTCCTTTTTTCTCAGATAGGCTATATCATCTCCAACAATGGTTTCATTGTCGAGCATGGCGGTTGATGTTTTACCGCATAGTGATGGGAATGCTCCGGTGAAGTAGGTGACACGTCCGTTTGGACCGTGCACACCCATGACGAGCATGTGTTCAGTGAGCCAGCCTTCTTTTGAACCGCGGTTTATCGCCAGACGCATCGATAATTTTTTCAAACCGATCGTATTACCGCCGTACTGGGTATTTGCGCTGTAGACGATATCTTCTTCAAGATCGATGTAGATACGGCGTTTATCGAGATTTTTACTCGTTTTCCGTTCATCCAGTTCTCCGGCGGAATGGACGATTTTAAAGAAGCGGGCGTTTTTGCCCTGACGCACAAATTCTTCAAAACCCTGCCGATAGAGGATGTCTTCACTGTGGGCGACATAGGCGGAATCAGTGAGCTGAACAACCGGTTGTGAAAACTCAGAGTTGGTCGGACCCAGGCAGAAGAAGCGGACATAAAGTTCTTTACCCTTCATAATACCTTTCATTATTTCGTGGATTTCTTTGAGACACTCATCACGATTTCCTGTTTTGATCGATTTATCCAGCTTTTTACCCGGGGGCAGCAGAATCAAAGTATGTGCTTTATCTCGCGCCTGGTCATAATAGTTGTCAAAATGGATTGTGTGGCCCTCGATCGCCAGAGGAGCCTCTTCACCGTTTTTTATTGCTGCCTCTCTGATGTACTTGATATCTTCAGGAGCATCCGTGCAGATAAAGACTTTGTCCGGTGTACAGTGTTCAATATACTTCGCAATGAATTGATGCAGATTGGGATTATCAATCCTCATCAGCTTGTTGTAACCTTCCTCTCCTATTTTTTCTTTTAAGAACGCCTTTGTCTTGTCGTCCATTGTTTTGGCCTCCTTGATTTTTTAAATTTTTTAAGTCTTTGACGCAGAATTAAATCAGGGTTCTATTATCTCCTTTCAATATAAAAATATTTATCTATTATATCTATTTCCGGAAAAAAAGCAAGGAAAATTTAAGGGGTAACAACTGCTAAAACCCGTGAAATTTCAGCGTTTTCTGTTTCCCGCAGGCGCTATATCGAGATTTAATCAGGCCAGTACATTACCTTTTGTTTTCAAATAGATGTTCAACCAATCAATCCCGCCTATTTCAGGACGACGAACTTTCCTGAATAATGATTACAGGTATTTCCTTTGATAAAATAGACGCCTTCTTCGAGACCATCAAGTGGGATATACTCGATGTAATTGTTTAAATGGAATGTTTTAACAAAACAGCCGGCGGCATCGAATATATCCACGCGTACAGGAGGATTATTGGTCTTTATTTTCAATACTTCCCGTATGGGATTTGTTAAAATCTGTAATTGTACTGGTTGCTGGACCACTTCTTTGATACCGACGATGTGGTCGATATAGATTGTTCCGTTTTCTCCAGCCTCTGGAGTACCATAGGCGCCTGTGCCTGGAGCACCGCCCTGCACCGTGTAGGTGCACTGCGCCGTGTCGATTAAAGAGGTGTAGAATATCTTTATTCTGCCTCCAGAACCGCCGCCACCGCCGCCGAATGAAGCGTCACCTCCGTTTCCGCCGTTCGCCGCGATCAGAATATTATGGAGGATGGTGGTATCGGCCCAGACCATGACACCGCCGCCAGCACCGCCACCGCCAGCTTCCAGGGAGCCGTCATACCCTCTTTGGCCGTTTGCTTCAATATAAGAAGAGTCGATGATGATATTTTGAGCCCGAAGATATATTTCAGCCCCACCATTGCCGCCCGGTCCGTCAAGGGCACTCAGTCTTCCGGCGCCGCCGCCAGAACCTATGTCAATTATTGTATCTGAGGGACTGCCGTAGGCGATGCCGCCGGCACCAGGATAGTTATCACCACCAGCACCACCGTTGCCGCCGTATGCGCCGCCGCCACCACCACCGCCGCTGACGCCACCGGCTTCACCCCCGCCGGGTCCATAACCCTGGGGATGACTGTTTGAGTAGGCACCAGAATATCCTGCATCAGAACCGATGATCGAGGAAGAACTCTGGATGGTGATGAGGGGGGCATTAAGTTCCAGTTTGCCGAATGAATCAGCCGCGGCGCTCCATGGTCTGACCTTAAGTTTGCCTGCGTTGCTTATCATAACCTTGATGTTGTACTGGTGAAAGCCGCAGATTACAAGACTGTCATTGTCGACGATTAAACTGTCGGCATCTTCATATACGTAATTCATTAATATAAGAATGAATATAATACCCATCATTATAACCTCCAGAATATGATAGCCATTATTTTTATTTTGTCAATGACTGTTTGCAGCCAACGATAGGGTTTTTCTACCAACCTATTGACATTAAATTAGTATTTACTATAATTAATTGAGAGTATTTATGAAGAAATCAACCAGTAAATCTGGATTATTAGTATATACTATGTTGTTCCTATTCAATAACTTATTACTTTTTTCATTCTTACAAGCCCAGGCGGGTTGGGGTCCGGATGTGCGGTTGACCTATGATTATAGTTACAATGCATATCCGAGGGCGGCCTGTTGCGGGGATACGATTCATTTAGTCTGGTGGAAAAATTATTGGGATAGTTTATCGATTATACATGATGAGATTTTTTATCTTCGTTCAACTGATGCTGGTGAGAGTTGGTCTGAGCCGGTGCGGTTGAGTGTGGAGGATGAGCAGAGTGGTACGATGCCTCAGATTGCGGTATCCGGGAATACTGTGCATGTGATCTGGTTTGAAGAGGACTATGGTGTTGTTTACCGTCGTAGTACAGATGGTGGAGATACCTGGCAGGGTATTGATTCAATCATTCCTGGGATGCATTATTCATCAATATTTGCAGATAGTAGTCTAATCTATATTGCCGGGATTAACTCCGCAACAGGAATATTAATGTTTACGAAAAGTTATGATGGGGGTAATGTTTGGCAGCCGGTTATGGATGTGACTTTAGCCAGAGCGAGTCCAACTTTAAGGTGTATTTCTGATGATATTTTAGCTCTATCTGTGACATATAGAGCATTACCTGGGGCATGTGAGATTTATGATATCCGTAGTTTCAACGGTGGTGAGAGCTGGACTGACAGTCAGATGGTTTCTGAGGATGATGGGATAGGTTCCCAGCATCCGGCGATGGATACGGATGATAGTTCTGGTATTCACATTGTCTGGTATGATTATAAGTATTCACCCTATCCCTGGACTGGTGATATCTTTTATCGGGCAAGCAGGGATTCGGGGAATAGTTGGGAGGAGATTGATTCGCTTACGGTTCAGCATCGGGCAGTGGCTTCAGATATTCTTGCGGAGGACAATAATTTGCATTTGGTCTGGGAGGATGATCGTAATGGTTTTGATAACAATTTTGAGATTTATTATCGGATGAGCACGGATTTGGGTAGAACCTGGGGTCCGGAGATAAGATTGACGAATGCACCCTATAAATCAATTTCTCCTTCGCTTACCTGTGGAGGTGGATATCTACATCTTTTCTGGTCTGATTTAAGAGATTATGGTAATAATTCTCCCTGGATGCTTTATTACAAGCGTAAGGACCTTTCTGGTGGAATATCTGAGTTGGAAGGAGTTTTGTCTTCAGGAATAGATTTTGGTGTATATCCGAATCCGTTTTCAAAGCTGATCAACATCAGTTTAGGCAGAGAGCAAAGGGCAAAGTGCAGAGAGAAAACCGTTGGCACCATGCCCAAACCCCTAAGCTTAAAGATATTTGACGTTTCAGGCAAGGAGGTGATGGTTTATGAGATGAAACAAAAAGAAAGAGAGATTAGGGTTGATTGTAAATATCTGCCTTGTGGAGTTTATTTTGTACAAATAGAGGTGGGTAGTTGTGTTGGATTAAAGAAAGTAATTAAAGTAGAGTGATAGTCAGCGCCATGTTTTACTGGCTAAAGAAGGGGGAGTAAAATGAAGAAAGCAATAGCGTTAATTATAAGTCTGCCGCTGGTATTGTTGGGTGCTCAGTGGCAGAGTCTTGATGGTCCGCCTGCGGGCAGGGCGGATGATATGACAATAGGCAGACATGGATCCCAGTATATCATCTATGCTGCGGACAGGACTCATAAGCTCTATAAGTCGGTGAATGAAGGGGAGTTCTGGGATTCGATATTACCCCTTGATGTTGTTAATCCTGTCTGTGTGATCTGTGATCCGAATGAGGCCTGGACTGTTTATATTGGCAAGGAGGATGCAACTCCGGTCTGGAAATCTGACGATGGCGGCGTGAACTGGTATCCGAGGAGTTCTGGGATTACCAATACCCAACCCTTATGTTTTGCCATGGACCCGAACAATTCGAGTGTGGTGTATCTGGGGTGTCAAAAAGATGACAGTCAATATGAAATGTTCAAGACGACAAACGGTGGAACCGACTGGAGTGCATTGAGTAATTCCCCTAATGTTACAGTGAATGACATTGCAATTACTCATGACCCACTGAGAGGCACCTGGATTATTGCCGGCTGTTCGGGCTCCTCAGACAGAGGTATTTGGCTTTCTATAAATGGTGGTATTGATTGGGATCAAAAATTGAGCGATGTTGATATTTATTCAGTTGAATTTGCTAATCAATCTACAGGCTATGCAGGAGCGTCAAGCGGTGTTTATAGGACCGAAG
>DRIG01000027.1 GCA_011052815.1 candidate division WOR-3 bacterium
CAATCTTCCTCGCTGAGTTTTCTTCACCCACGATGCAGAAAGTACTCAAGCCGATCATCGAATTGCTTGCAGGAATTCCTTCGGTTGTCTACGGTTTTATCGGCATCGTGATACTGGTACCGTTTATAAGAGAATATTTCGGCGGTCCTGGTTTTTCCGTGCTCGCTGCGAGTATTATCTTGGGTATTATGATTCTGCCGACGATAGTGAGTATTTCATACGATTCTCTGGTTGCCGTGCCCTCGACCTTTCGTGAAGGTTCTTTCGCCCTCGGCGCTACGAAATGGCAGACCGTGGTAATGCTTTTGATCCCGTCGGCGCGTTCAGGAATCGTCGCCGGTATTATTTTAGGAATGGGACGGGCGATAGGTGAGACCATGGCGGTTATTATGATCGCCGGTAATGCCCTGAAAATCCCCGGTTCAATACTCCATTCGGTCCGCACCCTGACTTCGACGATCGCACTGGAATTGGGCTATGCAGCCGGAGACCATCGAGCCGCTCTGTTTGCCTGTGGTTCTTTTCTTTTTCTGATTATCATCATCTTAAACATCATCGCCATTAAGATAACAGGACGGAAGTGATGACATTCAGGATAGGCCCGCGCACAAATCAGATAATCGCTTATTCCATTCTTCTCCTGATGACGATTATCACGATTCTCGTTCTTTTCTTCATTATCGCCTATGTCTTTAAGAACGGTCTGGGACAGATCAATTGGGAATTTCTTACGGATAAGACAAAGGATATGGGTAAAGAAGGAGGGATTTTACCTTCTATCCTCGGCACCTTCTTCGTCACGATTCTGGCGATTCTCATTGCAACCCCGCTGGGAGTAGGGAGCGCCGTCTATCTTGTTGAATATACGCGGGGTGGATTGATTCGTCGGATCATCAGCTTCGGTGCGGACTGCCTCGCCGGAGTTCCTTCAATCATTTTCGGGCTATTCGGTTTTATATTTTTCGTGATTAAACTGAATCTGGGCTGGAGTATTCTTTCCGGAGGCTTGACCCTTGCGGTTATGATCATCCCGACGATAATCAGGACCACTGAGGAAGCCATCAAAGCCGTTCCCCATGCCTATCGGGAAATCAGTTATTCACTCGGTGGCGGGAAACTGGATACAATCTTGAAGGTCGTTCTTCCTACTTCGCTGCCCGGGATTCTCACCGGCGTCATTCTGAG
This sequence comes from candidate division WOR-3 bacterium, assembly GCA_011052815.1. Lineage (NCBI taxonomy): Bacteria > Pseudomonadati > Caldifarciminota > Caldifarciminota bacterium. The sequence continues at coordinate 1,186 of DRIG01000027.1, forward strand.
TATCGGCAGGGCAGTGGGTGAGACCGCCGCGGTGATCTTCACCGCGGGTTCTTCTTTGGGAATACCGATGTCGGTCTTTTCTTCGACAAGGACCTTAGCGGTTCATTTCTATATCCTCGCGCGTGAAGGAATCTCAATGCCCAAGGCATACGGTACAGCGACCGTGCTCATCATCATCATCCTTGCGGTTAACTTCATCGCCTATCGATTGATGCATAGGTTTGTCTCCAAATATTATTGATTATGACGAAGATCTGCATTAAAGAATTGAATCTCTATTACAACGATATTCAGGCGTTGAAGGATATCAATCTGACCGTTGAAAAGAATGAGATACTCGGGGTGATCGGACCTGCAAACTCTGGTAAGAGTTCTCTGCTGCGTGCGATTAATCGCCTCTTTGAGATCGATTACGCACGGATTACAGGTGAGATATTACTCGACGGAGTGAATATCTTTGATCTCAGTATCAATGAACTCAGGAGGAGAGTCGGCTTGATCTTCGCGACACCGGTGGTATTACCGGGAACCATCTATAAAAACATAACCTATGGTCCGAAATTACATCGCCGGTTCACCAGAGAAGAGCTCGACGACATCGTTTACAGAGCGCTGGATGCCGCAAATCTGTGGGAGGAAGTCAGGGATCGGTTAAAAGATTCAGCTTCCACACTCTCCGGCGGTCAGCAGCAGCGGTTGTGTATTGCGCGGACCCTGGCGATGGATCCTGAGGTGATAATGATGGATGAACCGTGTTCAGGCCTGGATCCGGTATCGACCGCAAAGATTGAAGCCACTATGTTGAAGCTGAAGCAAAAGTATACATTTATCATCGTCACCAATAATACAAAACAGGCGGCGCGGGTCGCTGATCGGACGGCGTTCTTTCTCGCCGGTGAATTGATCGAGATAGACCGGACAGAGAAACTTTTCACTCAACCCGCTGATCAAAGAACCGATGGTTATATAAGGGGTAAATTCGGATGATCATTGAGACGGCTAATTTGAATCTCTATTACGGAAAATTTCAGGCGTTGAAGAATATCAATCTCTCAATCAGAGAAAATTTGATAACCGGGATCATCGGGCCGTCCGGCTGCGGAAAATCGACGCTTTTGCGGGTCTTTAATCGAATGAATGATTTGATAAAAGACGTTAAGATAACCGGCAGTGTCCGTATCGACGGTGAAGATATCTATTCACCGGTCTGCGATCTCATCATGCTGCGTAAAAAGGTGGGGATGGTTTTTCAGAGACCCAATGCCTTTCCTCTTTCCGTATTCGATAATGTCGCCTATGGTCCGCGGGTGTGGGGGATAACCGATAAGAGGACTTTAAACGAGATTGTTGAGCGTTCCCTACGTGCAGTGGATCTGTTCGAGGATTTAAAGGATCGATTGAAACATCCGGCATTGAATCTTTCTGCGGAAAAACAGCAGCGATTGTGTATTGCACGGCTCCTTGCGGTCGAGCCCCACATCCTGTTGATGGATGAACCGTGCTCGGCACTGGATCCTATCGCCACCAGCAAGATCGAAGAATTGATGCTGGAGTTGAAGAAAAAATATACGATTATCATCGTCACCCATAATATGCAACAGGCGGCGAGGATTGCGGATGAAGTCGGTTTTATGTTGTTGGGTGAGATGATTGAATTTGATAAGGCGAAGAAGATTTTTACCAACCCCGAAGATAAACGTACCTTTGATTATATAAGTGGAAGATTTGGTTAAAAAGGAGGGAATGATGGATCGTCATTTTGATGATGAATTACAAAAGGTCAAACAGAATCTTCTGGATATGGCTTCGATGGTTGAAGAAGCAATCACCAAATCCCTCGAGGCGTTGAAGAAAAAGAATCTTAAGATGGCGGCGGATATCCGGGAGATCGATCATGAAATTGACAAGTTCGAAATCGCCATAGAAGAACAGTGTATCGAACTTATCGCCCGCCATCAACCAGTGGGTGCCGACCTGCGGTTTTTAATCGGTGTCATAAAGATAAACAACGATCTGGAACGGATGGGTGATCATGCGGTGAATATAGCGGATCAGGTTTCTTACCTGATTGAACAGCCGCGCATAAAGAATGTGACCAATATCTGGTCCATGGCGCGGGAAGTGAAAGAGATGTTGAAGCAGAGTGTGGACAGCTTTATGAATAATGATGTTCAGAGCGCCCAGCGGATCTGCGAACGGGACAGCGTGGTCGACGAAATGCGGGATGAAACGATTCGAATTTTATTGACCCATATGCTTGAAGAACCAGAGAAGATCGCCTCTGCCATTCCTTTATTGCTGGTCGCCAAGAATCTCGAGCGGATCGCCGATCTCTCGACGAATATCTGTGAGGATGTTATATATATCACCCAAGCGAGAGTTATAAAACATCATGCTGAGGAACAGACAGATAAAAAATAAGGACAAAAAAAATTTCGGTTTCAGCCGCGTATTTTCCTGTTGACATTATTCATTTTTTGGCTATAATTCAAACGGAGTGGGGTTCATAGAATTTTTGGGCATAGAATGGTTGACATTCATCTCTTTTTAACTATTATAAACGATATCAAGGAGCAAGGATGAAGTTTTGGCGCAAACCTTTGGATTTGAACAAGATTAAGGTTCCGGTGGGAGAGGTCCATATATTTAAGGATCGATGTAAAGGGTGCGGATTCTGTGTAGAATACTGTCCCAAAGATGTGCTTGAGATGTCAGAGGAGTTTAATCAGAAAGGATACCATCCGCCCTATGTAAAGAAACCGGATGATTGTGTTGAATGCCATTTGTGTGAAATGTTATGTCCTGAATTCGCCATTTTTGTCACGTTGAAAGAAGAGAAGACTCCTGTTAAGGTCGGAACAGAGAAAGGAGAGGAATGAAAGCAGATTCAAAAGGTGTGTTGGGCGGTACTCATAAGTTAAGTGGTAATTATGCCTGCGCCGAAGGTGCCCTGGCGGCAGGCTGCCGTTTTCTGGGACTCTATCCAATAATACCCGCCCTTGAGATATCGGAACGATTTTTAAAAAGAGCACCTGAGGTGGGAGCGACATTCATACAGATGGAGGATGAAGTTTCCGCGCTCGCGGCGGTCCTCGGCGCTTCCTGGACAGGAAAGAGGTCGATGACCGTAACCTCGGGCCCTGGTCTCTCCTTGATGATGGAACATCTTGGTCTGGGGGTTATGCTGGAAACCCCGTGCGTTATCGTTGATGTTCAGCGTGTCGGTCCCTCTCTTGGGTTGCCCGATCGTGCGGCTCAGGGAGATGTGATGCAGGCGCGGTGGGGTTCGCATGGAGACTATGAAGTGATTGCACTTTCACCGAGTTCACCCCAGGAGATGTTCGATTATACCATCAAGGCGTTCAATCTTTCAGAACGGTACAGGGTTCCTGTGTTGGTCCTTGCTGATGAGTATGTTGCGCATCTTGAGGAAGAGGTGGTAATTCCGTCTGCCGAAGAGATCGAGATTGAACCGCGCAGATATTACGATGGACCGAAAGATAAATATCTGCCTTTTAAAAGGGATGAAGATTTTGTCCCGAAGATGGTGAAGATCGGTGACGGATTCAAATTTCATGTTACAGGATTAACCCATGATGACCGAGGTTATCCGATTATGAATGAAGAATGTCAGGAATATAATGTACATCCTTTACTCAGAAAGATCCGCAACTTCGTCGATCAGATCGTTGAATTTACAGAGACGAATATTGATGACGCCGACGTAATCCTGGTCTCTTACGGCGCCAGCTCGAGAGCGGCATTGAAAGCAATGGAACAGGCGAGGAATGCCGGAATAAAGGTCGGCAGTTTGAAACTCACCACTGTCTGGCCCTTTCCTGAAAAGAGGGTGGCTGAACTCGCAAAACGGGTCAAGGCATTTGTGGTTCCGGAGATGAATTTCGGACAGATCGCCCTTGAGGTGGAACGATGTACTCATGGAGATGCGAATGTTTTGTTCATACCGCACGGCGAAAAAGGGATTGAGGATACCGAAGATTTGTTGGCGGCGCTCAAACAGGCGGCTGGAATGACTGCCGTAGAAGAGAAAATCATCGAATTTAAGAAATAGGGGAGAAGAGAATGGAAGCAGTTAAGACCCGAGAAATTAAGGAAGTGCATCCGATGGAGAATTTACTTCGTATGGACAGGATGCCCCATATCTGGTGTCCGGGATGCGGAATCGGTTTGGGGGTTACCGCTCTTGCCAGCGCCCTTGAAAAAGCGCAGATAGATTTGAATAATGTCTGTATCGTATCCGGCATCGGTTGTACCGGCAGGGTCGCCGGTTATGTGAAACTCGATTCTTTCCATACCACCCACGGTCGGGCGATTGCCTTTGCAACCGGTATCAAGGCGGCGAATCCGAAACTTAAGGTGATTGTCTTTTCCGGAGACGGAGATCTTATTGCGATCGGCGGTAATCACTTTATTCATGCGGCACGTCGGAATATCGACATGCTCGTCGTTTGCGTGAATAACTTTATATATGCAATGACCGGAGGTCAGGTTGCTCCGACGACACCACTCGCCGCTTACGCCACTACTTCACCATTCGGCTGTGTCGAACCTCCCTTTAACATTCCTTATATCGCAGATTCTTCCGGCGCCGTATATGTGGCGCGCTGGACGGCTCTTCATGTGCGGCGTCTGACCAATTCCTTGACCGAGGCGCTCCATAAAAAAGGATTTTCCGTGGTCGAAGTCATTTCACCATGCGCCATGTACTATTCAAGAATCAACCGCCTCGGTGATGGCCTGGATATGATGAAATTTTATCACGATAACGTGGAAATCAGACATGGTGAGGATACAAAGAATCTCGATATCGGTTTCCAGACAAAGATTATATGCGGTAAGTTCGTGGATAAAGAAAGGCCTTCCTATATGGAACGATATAATCAATGGGCTTCAGAAGTGAGAGGGGCGTCAAATGAAAGCTAATCCAAAGGATGTTCTTACCGGCGTATATTATATCGACGGTGACGTGGCAGCCGGCTATGGTGCCCTGGCTGCCGGTTGTAAATTCATCGGCGGCTATCCCATAACACCCTCGACCGAAGCGGCTGAAGCATTTGCACGGGTGGCGCCGAAAGCAGGGGCACTTTTTATCCAGATGGAAGATGAGCTCGGTTCCATGGCTTCAGTTGTGGGGGCTGTCTGGGCGGGCGTAAAGTCGATGACCATAACTTCAGGTCCCGGCTATTCACTCATGATGGAGAACATCGGACTCGGGGCGATGATGGAGACACCTTTCGTGCTTCTCAATATTCAGCGGGGAGGTCCTTCCACCGGGGTTCCGACAAAGACCGGCCAGGCGGATATGATGCAGTCGCGGTGGGGCTCGCATGGAGATTACGAGGTTATCGCCATCTCACCCGATTCTCCCCAGGAGATGTTCGATTACACAATCAAGGCGTTCAATCTTGCAGAAAGATATCGCTGTCCGGTGATGATTATGTCTGATGAGTGTGTCGGCCATATGACCGAGAAGGTCGTCATCCCGCCGGCAGATGAAATTGAACTTGAACCGCGCAGATTTTATAAAGGACCGCCTGAAGAGTATCTGCCTTTTAAACCCGATCCAGATCTCGTTCCCAAACTCGCCCGTGCGGGTGACGGTTTTAATCTGTATATCACGGGCAGGGTTCATGATGAACGAGGTTATCCCGTGGATAAGGAAGAATTCAAGATGAAATATATAAGGCGGCTCGTTGATAAGATCAGAATAAACAAAGACAAGATTATTGAATTGAAGGAAGAGCAGACCGACGATGCGGAGATTGTTGTCGTCTCATATGGAATATCGTCGCGTGTGGCGGTAAAAGGGGTTGAAAAGGCGAGAAGCAAAGGGATAAAGGTCGGTACCCTGAGACTCGTTACGGTCTGGCCCTTTCCTGATGAACGGATCACTGAACTGGCAAAGCGGGTCAAGGCGTTTGTGGTTCCCGAGATAAACTACGGTCAGGTCGTCTTTGATGTGGCTCGGGCGAGTCACGGCAAAGCGAATGTGGTTCTCGTTCCTCACGGCGGCGCCGGTGTTCATAATCCTGATGACATTGCTGATGCTATTGAATATGCGGTCCGAGAGGATAAGAAGATAGAAGGTGTGGTTGAATACAAGACAAGGCTGGAAAAATTGGTTTTTGAAGGAGGTTATAAATTAAAGGAATGAACTCAATCATTTCAATATTCAATAAAGCAATAGAAAAATCAGGTATCGAGCGTAAAAAGTTGAGTATGCCGTCGGATATTCCGTTTAAGCCCGAAACCGTCAAGGAATTGGGGGTTGATTATTTCCAGACAACACGCGGACGGGCGATCGCCTTTGGAACAGGACTGAAATTAGCCAATCCCCGACTGAAAGTGATGTCTGTTGTGGGTGATCTTATGACTCTCGGTGGAAATCACTTTGTGCATGCCGGCAGGAGAAATATGGAACTTCTCGTCATCTGTGTGAATAATTTCATTTATAAAAGAATCAACAATAAATCCGTGCCTTTTGCGAAGAGTGTTTTCTCACCTTATTCGACATTTGAAGAACCGTTCAATTTTCCCCATCTCGGAAATTCATGTGGTGCGGTCTATACCGCCCGCTGGACTGCTCTGCACACCGAAGAGTTGATCGAATCCATTGCTGAAGCGCTTAATAAAAAAGGTCTGGCAATGGTTGAAATTCTTGCTCCTGGCCCGAATTATTATCGGGGGATTGAGGATATTGAACACGAAATATTGAAGTTCTATTATGATAATTCAGTGGTGAAGAACGGTGAAAATCCGAGGAACGCGGCGATTATTCCAGAGGAGAAAATCGTCGTCGGGAAGTTTACAGACAAAGAAAGACCGACATTCATTGATTCGTACAACAGTCAGTTGAGCAAGATACTGGGTGATAAATTCGTCCCGCACGGGACTCTTCCCTTACAGGAAATTTAAGGAGGCGGCGATGGCTGAAATCAGATTTGCCGGTTACGGAGGTCAGGGGATAATAAGATCCGGGATCATTGCAGGACGGGCGGCATCGATTTACGACAATAAATTCGCGACGATGAGTCAGTCTTTCGGTCCTGAAGCACGGGGCGGAGCCTGCAGTTCTCAACTGGTCGTATCTGAAAACAAGGTTCTCTATCCTTATGTTACAAAATCCGATGTGCTCGTCGCCATGTCCCAGGAAGGATATAACAAGTTTGAAGAAGAATTGAGTGATGATGGAATTCTTCTGATCGACGAAGACCTGGTGAAACTCAAATCGCCTCGTGCGCGGATAAAGGTCTTCGCCATTCCGGCGACTCGTTTTGCTGAAGAACTGGGTAAGAAGATCGTGGCGAATGTCGTTATGCTCGGCTTCTTTACGGCGGTGACCGATGTCGTAAGTTATGAGGCGATGAAGAAGGCGATTCCTGAATCGGTTCCTGAAAAAGCGGTTGAGTTGAACCTGCAGGCGTTTGAAAAGGGATACACCTACGGCAAGGAACAGCTTGCCAGAGTCGGGAAGAGTTGATTACAATGAAGAATACCAGTGAAAACATCCGCGATTTTCTGCACGAAAAAGGGGTCACTTTACAATTCCCCGAGATAAGTGCTTCTTTTCCGATCCAGGAAATAACCACTTCTTCATGTCGGGTCGCCTGTCCGGCAGGCGTTAATATAAAAGCATACTTAGGAGCGATCGCACGTGGTGATTTTGAAAAGGCGCTTGCGATTGTAAAGAAGACCAATCCCCTGCCCGGTATCTGCGGAAGGGTTTGTACCCATCCCTGTGAGTCTGAATGCCGAAGGGGTGAGTTTGACGAACCGTTGGCGATCTGCGCCCTCAAACGATTCATTGCGGATTACGAACTTTCTCATAAGACAAAAGAGATCGAACCCTGTAAAAGGACAAAGAAAGAGAAGGTCGCAATAATCGGTTCAGGCCCGGCCGGGCTCACTGCGGCGAACGACCTTATCAGAATGGGATACGGCGTGACGATCTTTGAAGAATTGCCTGTTCCCGGCGGTATGCTGATCGTCGGCATACCTCCTTATCGACTACCGAGGGAGATCATCAGGGTGGAGATCAAAGATATTGAAAAACTCGGGGTTGAGATAAAGACCAATTCAAAAGTGGAAGACATCGATGCCCTGTTCAGAGACGGATACAGTGCTGTCTTTCTCGCAATCGGTGCACATAAAGGACTGAAGTTGAGAGTTCCCGGAGAAGACGATTATGAAGGAATAGTTGATTGTATCAAATTTTTGAAACAGATAAACGACAACAGATTAAAAGATTTAAGCGACAAAAAAGTCATTGTGATCGGCGGCGGGAATTCAGCGATCGATTCGGCGCGAAGCGCCGTCAGATTGGGCAGCAAAGAAGTTCATATTGTATACCGGCGTTCCAGAAAAGAGATGCCGGCGAACGAAGGAGAGATTATTGATGCCGAGAATGAAGGGGTGAAGATCGATTATCTTGCGGCACCGGTGAAGATACTGGGGCAGAATGGAAAAGTCACGGGAATGGAGTGTACAAAAATGAAACTCGGAGAACCCGATCAATCAGGAAGAAGAAGGCCGATACCCATCCCCGGTTCAGAGTTTGTTATCGACGCCGACATTATTATCTCCGCGATAAGTCAGAAACCCGACATTTCCTGTTTTAAAGACTCGGGGTTGAAGTTTACAAGATGGGATACCTTTGAGGTTGATGAACAGACCCTTATGACCTCAAAACCGGGGGTTTTCGCCGGAGGAGATGCGGTTACCGGTCCCAATACCGTAATCGATGCGATCGCTGCAGGACATCGCGCCGCCCATTCAATCGACAGATATTTAAGGGGGGAAGCGTTTGAAGAAGAAACAGAGCCGGTGATAAGAGAACGCACCCTTGTTTCTGAGACATTTACCCCGGAACACGCGGTGCGCCATCATCCGAAGAAACTCCCGGTCGATGTAAGGAAGACAACTTTTGAAGAGGTGGAGCTGGGATTGAGTGAAGAAGAAGCGATCCGCGAGGCGAAGAGATGTCTGCGTTGCGGACCGTGCGCCGAGTGTATTCACTGCGTCAGTGAATGTCAGAAGAGGATGATTGGAATCTCGACTGAAAAAGGTAAAGAGTTGATTATGGTGCACGGTTTGCCCAAGGATATGAAGCTTACTGATGAGATGCGCGCCATGCTCACTGTTGACGGTAAAGAGGTCACCGAGGTGAAGATCGAACCGATCGTCTCGGTCGTGGATGAAGAATTGTGTCGGGGATGCGGTCAATGTGAAGAAGTATGCGACTATTCAGCGATAAAGGTCATCGAAAAAGAGGGTGGAATCAAGATATCCCATGTCGATGTGACGATTTGTAAAGGATGCGGTACGTGTGCTTCAGTTTGTCCCACTGGTGCGATTCATTTAAGGTTCTTCAAAAGTAAAGATATTGAAGCAGAACTGGAGGACTTTTTTGACTGAGAATTTTGAACCGAAGATCGTCGTTTTTTGCTGTAATTGGAGCGTATATCCTATCGTGAATGAAAAGAGGGACTTTCCGTCCAATATAAAGTTCATCAAGGTTGTATGCGGCGGTATGATTACTCCGGCGTTTATTCTCAAGGCTTTTGAACTGGGTGCCGACGGTGTGTTATTGGCGACATGCCAGGTCGAAGATTGTCACTATATCACCGGTGCCCGCAGAGCGGTTGATGTTTATGACAATACCGAAAAATTGATTAATATTCTCGGTTTTGAACCGGCCAGGGTGAAACTCGGTTGGTTCTCTGCCCACGAACCGAAGATCTTTGAAGCCGCCCTTAATGAATTCATCGAGGTCATCAAGAAACTCGGTCCTTCTCCGATAAGGATCGGGCGTAAGGCCAAAGCGGAAAAAGAGGCATCTTTATGAGCAGTCTTAAATCAGCGATAAAGAATTCCCGGGCATATCTCTGTCTGGAATGCGGTAAATGCACAAGTGTATGTCCTGTCTCCCAGTTCAATAAAGGATTTTCTCCCCGTGTTCTTGTAAACCGCACAATCCGTTATGCAAGTGAAGAGCTTCTGACAGACAAGAATATCTGGGCGTGTTTGACCTGCGCGATGTGTGATCTGCGTTGTCCTGTGGATATTGCCTATATTGATTTGACCCAGGAAACCCGTTTTGAAGCACAAAAACTCGGTGAAGATGCAATCTGCTCACATGGTGGTGCGGCACAGGCGATGATGCGGATAATGACGGCGACGAATCTTCAACAGAAGAGGATGGATTGGCTTGAACCGGACCTGAAGGTGGCTGAAAAAGGAGAGATCCTTTACTTTGTCGGATGCCTGCCGCACTTTGACATTCTTTTCAGTGATATCGGTGTTCATACTGTCCGCGATGCAAGGTCCGCGGTGAAGATACTGAATCATCTCGGTATCACACCGGTCGTTATGGCGCAGGAACGGTGCTGCGGGCATGATCTGCTCTGGAGCGGTGACCTTGAAAATTTCAAAAAACTGGCTGTTTATAATATCGAAGAGATCAAAAAGACCGGCGCAAAGAAAGTTGTTTTCTCCTGTCCTGAGGGTTATCGTACGTTTAAGCTTGATTATCCGAAATACTTCAAGGTTGATTTTGAAGTTCAGCATATCACCGAGTTGCTCAGCAGTGCGATCGCGGAAGGAAAATTGAAATTCAAAGAGACTGACAGGGCGGTGACATTCCAGGATCCCTGCCGACTCGGCAGACATCTCGGTATCTATGATGCGCCGCGTAATGTTCTGGCTGCAATTCCCAAATTGAAACTTGTTGAGATGCCGCGGAACAGGCAACGTGCTGTGTGTTGCGGTGTCAGTGCCTGGATGAGCTGCTCTTTTTATTCAAAGAAGATTCAGATGTTAAGGTTGAAAGAGGCGAAAAGTACAGGTGCGGAGTTGTTTTTGCTTTCCTGCCCGAAATGTGAGATCCATTTCAATTGCACGATGCGGGAAAAAGACGCACCTGATGAAATAAAGATTCCAACCGAGCAGTTGGTGACGTTCGTCGCTGATGCCCTGGAATGATTTAGATTTTGATCGGAGATGATAATGAATTTTTTTATTTTTAAAGATTATAAAAGGGGGTGATTGGATGCCGCAGGAGAATTTACGGATTGGTGTTTTTGTATGTGAATGTGGCACGAATATAGCTGGTTCAGTCGATACCGACGCCCTTGTCGAAGAAGCGAAGAAACTCGATAACGTCGTCTATAGCGTTAAAAATCGATATATGTGTTCTGAACCAGGTCAGCAGGAGATAAAGAAGGCGATTCAGGAACAGAAACTCGATCGGGTGGTTATCGCCGCGTGTTCTCCTCGTATGCATGAACCCACATTTCGGGGATGTGTGTCCGAGGTCGGATTGAATCCTTATCTTGTGGATATGGCGAACATCCGTGAGCAGTGTTCCTGGGTACATATGAATAATCGTGAGGCAGCGACCAGGAAGGCGAAAGAGATCATCAAGGCTTATGTCGCACGGGCGAGATTCCTCGAACCCCAGGAAGAAAACGTTATTCCCGTGGAACAATCGGCGCTTGTTCTCGGCGGTGGTGTTGCGGGAATGCAGACCGCCCTTGACCTGGCGGATGCAGGTTATAAAGTACATCTTGTGGAAAAGGAGCCTTCGCTGGGTGGTTTGATGGCTCAACTTGCCAAGACATATCCGACGATGGACTGTGCGATATGAATACTTGGACCGAAGATGATGGATGTCGGTCGGCATCCAAACATAAACCTCCTGACATTCAGTGAAGTAGAGTCCATTTCCGGTTACGTGGGCAATTTCCATGTTAAGGTGCGTAAAAAAGCGCGCTATGTAGATGAAAACGAATGCACTGCGTGCGGTGATTGCACCGAGGTCTGTCCGGTAATCGTCCCGGACGAATTCCAGCAGGGTCTGTCTAGTAGAAAAGCGATCTATATTCCGTTTCCTCAAGCTGTACCGTCGGCTTATTTGATTGATATGGAGAATTGTCTTGGAACGAATCCGATCGCCTGCGGTAAATGTGCGGAAAAGTGCGATAAGAAATGTATTAATTATGATGCCAAGGATGAAATTATAGAATTCAATGCGGGAGTTGTTATCGTTGCTACGGGTATGGATGTTTATGACCCGACGATACTTGACGAGTACGGTTACACGAAATTTGAAAATGTGATAACGAGTATGGAGTTCGAGCGGCTCATCGCGGCGGGTGGTCCTTCAGACGGTCATTTCATAAGACCGACCGACCGTAAAAGGCCGAAGACCGTTGGATTCATTCAATGTGTCGGTTCACGCTGTGAAAAACGCGGCCAGCCCTATTGCAGTAATATCTGTTGTATGAACACCATCAAGGATACTCTTTTGCTTAAAGACCATTATCCTGATATTGAAGCCAAGGTTTTCTATATCGATATCAGGGCATTCGGTAAGGGCTTTGAAGATTTATTCAAACGGAGCAAAGAGGCGGGCGTAAAATACATAAGAGGTATTCCCGGAGAAATTGTTGAGGATCCGAGAACCCGTAATTTGAAGGTGCTGGTTGAAGACACCACTTCAAACAGAATGGAAGAGCATGATTTTGATATGATGGTGCTTTCAGTGGGGGTGACACCAAGACTGGATATGCCCGAGGTCCAGCGGCTCCTTACGCTTTCAAAGACACCCGATGGTTTCTTTATGGAAGCCCACCCCAAACTTAAACCGGTCGATGCACCCACGACAGGGGTCTTCTTTGCCGGCTGCGCTGAGGCACCAAAGGACGTAAAGGATTCGGTCACCCAGGCGAGTGCAGCGGCGGCGCGTGCCGAAACAATACTTTCAGCCGGTAAGGTGACGCTTGAAGCCATCACCTCGACTCTCAATTCCGACCTCTGCAGATTCTGCACCACCTGTGCCAAGGCCTGCCCGTATAATGCGATCACCGTGGATCCGAGAAAGAAGACGATATCTTATGTTGAGGCGCTCTGTAAAGGGTGCGGGACCTGTGCTGCAGAATGTCGTTTCAATGCGATAAAGATGAAGCATTTCACTGATGAGCAGATTATCGCCCAGATCGATGCTTATCTTGAAGACGATCCTTATGACAAAGTAATCGTCTTTGCATGCAACTGGTGCAGTTATGCCGGAGCAGACACCTGCGGCGGCGCCCGTCTTCAGTACCCACCTAATCAGCGTCTTATCAGAACGATGTGCAGCGGTCGTGTCGACGAGAAGTTTGTGCTCCATGCCTTTAAAAAAGGTGCACCGATGGTTGTGGTTTCAGGGTGCCATTATGTTGATTGCCACTATATTGATGCAAACCGCTGGACACAGAAGCGGGTGGAAAAGCTCTGGGATAAACTGGAAAGATTGGGTATCAGGCCGGAGCGGCTGTTACTCGAATGGATCAGTGCGGCAGAAGGGCAGAGGTTCCAGAAGACGATGCAGGATATCGAAGAGCTGAGAAAACAGGTGACCAGGGAAGAGATTGAATATACAATAAAGGTGCTGACCGAAGAAGAGGAAAAACATAAGGCGCGACAGAAGAAATAGTGTAACAAAACCCAAGAGATAAGCGGAGGATCTATGGAAGAAAGAGATTTTAAATGTTTGAGATGCGGAACCATATCAAAATTCCCTTATGAAAAGGGAGTGATGATGGAACGGCAGTGTCCCAAATGCGGTTCCAACAGCATCCGTTTGATAAAAGAGAAAGATAAAGAGAAATAGAACATCCATGGGGTCAGATCTCGAAACTTGACAACTTCAAAACGGTGGGAACGTGATTTGTCAAGTTTCGAGATCTGACCCCGTCAGCCTCTTGACTATCTTTTTTTAACGAATATAGTATTTCTATGTCCGGCAGATACTCCATAGGTGTTGATATAGGAGGGACGAATATCAAAGCGGCGCTGGTTGCCCGCGGAAAGATCATAAAGCGGGTCAAGTTGCCGACAAAAGCACAAGCCGGTTTTCATACCTCATTCAATCAGATAAAAAGCGCAATTCGATTACTCGATACAAAAGTGGCAGCGATCGGTGTCGGCATTGCCGGGCTGATTGAACCGCGAAAAGGGGTGGTTAGATTTTCGCCGAATCTGCCGCAGTGGCTGGATATTCCTTTGAGCAGACTTTTGAGTAAGGAATTCAAAGCCCGCGTGAAAATTTTGAATGACGCGGATGCAATCTGTCTTGGAGAATGGAAATACGGAGCAGGCAGGAGATGTGATAATGTTTTTCTGTTTACCCTTGGTACTGGCGTCGGTGGCGCAGCGGTCTGCGAAGGCAGACCCCTGTTCGGCAAACACGGATTTGCCGGAGAATTCGGCCATTCAGTGATTAAATTCAACGGCAGAAAATGTAAGTGCGGTAATCGCGGTTGCCTTGAAGCCTATGTCGGCGCCCGGCAGATAGTCGCCCGGGCAAAGAAATTGATGAAGAAAAAGAAGAGTGCTCTGCATAAGTATGAAAAGCTCACCCCGCATATCATCGCGAATGAAGCAAAAAAAGGTGATCGGGTGGCAAAGGAAGTTTTTTCAGAAATTGCTTTTTACATCGGTGTAGGTGTATCGAATATCGTTGCCCTGTTTGATCCGGCGGTGATAATTATTTCCGGCGGTATCTCAAGGGCGGGCAGGATTTTATTTGAGCCGATAAAAAAGACCGTTGCCCAGCGGGTAATGGGAGCTGAATACCGGCGATACAAGATAGTGCCGCCTGAATTGGGTGACGATGCCGGCATCCTCGGCGCCGTGTATTATGCGGGGTCAAATCTCGAAACTTGACAACTTCAAAACAATGGGAACGCGATTTGTCAAGTTTCGAGATCTGACCCCGGTGGTTTACTTCACTTTTATCGTTCTCTGGCGGTTGTAACCGAAGACCTCGGGGGTGTACATCTCTTCTGCCTTGGTCGGCGGCATCGTGAATTCACCATAGGTCATCGCCCGTACGAGATACGAAAATGTATGTTCACCGGCGAACAGGGCGTCGGCAAAGAGCAGAACTTTGTCATCATATATTTCCCAGTGGTCAAATGTTCCCCATGAATAATAATAGTCGTCATAGTAATATTCATCATCATAGTAATCATTGTAATAATTTCGGTTTTCTTGTCCGGTCATCATCTTGATGAGCTGTTTACTCTCTGTGTCAAAAGAGGTGTTTATGACTTCGAGACCCGCGGGCAGGGGATCATCGACCACGACGAAATTTCTTTCCTGTGGAGTAATCACACTGAGCGTGACTTTGTAGATCTTTCCGGCGCTAAATTCATTACCGGTTTTACCTTTGATAAGCGGTTCAATCACCTTGAAGACGGCAATCCCTTCGTCTCTCGGGTTGAGCTCCCGCTTCGGGGCGTAGAGCATTCTTATTCCGTAGTATAGTCTTCCGTCACCCCGTTTTTCTATGTCAATCGCCAGTTCTTTATCCTTCGGCAGTTGAGCAAGGGACAGTTCTTTTCTTCTCATTTCCAGCTGCCTTCCCCTGAAGAGTTCTTTTATGATCTCTTTGCCCTCAAGATAGACCTGCGCAACGAAATTCGGTCTCTGCTTTTCATAAATCCGGAAATAGGTATTAAAGGCGTTGAAGACATAGATATTCTCCTGGGTGGAACGCCATCTTCCGCTTTTGCGTTCATTTACGAGCCACTTTATGATCTTTTCGGCGTTGGCGAATTCGCCGCCCGTTTCAAGGAGCGCTTCGAGGATGAGTGCCGTGGTGCGGACATTTGAATGCCATATCCAGGACATACCGGTTTCATCGGCCTCTTCAAAGTGTGCGGTGGTCGGACTCATCTTGATTTTATTGAGCAGGATTCTACGCAGTTCCTTTACATAGTAGGAATTGTCATAGAGTGCGGCTGCTTTGAGTAAGAGTGTTTTTCCGAAGAGCGGAATCTGGTCCCGTTTTTCGAAAAGTTTCGAGAGATAACCGTAGTTGTATTTATCCCATAAAGCAAGGGCATAGAGGATAAAGCATTTTGTGGTCAACTGAACATTGAGGTTGTATGGATATTCCCAGTCCACATTATTTCTGCGCAACACTTCTTTCAGATAATTCTGCGCCCGGGAAATCATCTCTTCATCGATATGATACCCCTTGCGTTTCGCCATGCCGAGTGCATAGACGACATAGGTGGTGAGCCAGGGGGATGGTCTGTATGAATTCTTCCAGAATTTGAATCCGCCGTTGTAATGCTGAAAGTCTTTGAATTCTTTCAGCGCCTTTTTGACATACTGCCTCAAATTTCTGTTCTTCAACACTGAAAGATTGAAGGAATTAATGAGCTCTTCAGCGAGAATAAAAGGTAGAATTCTGGATGTCTTCTGCTCTAAACACTCATAAGGGTATTTTACGAGATATTCAATACTTCCTTCCAGGCCGACGAAGGCGGATGAGGATGTGGTAATCTCGAGATAACCGACTTCAGGGAAAATCTCACCCGGAATTTTTATCTCCTCGGAAGCTTTATCCCGGGTCTGGCTGTATAATGCAACCGCTTCTGTCAGCGGTGGTGCAATTACAGGAATCTTCAGCTGCAGACCGTCGGATTCGTTTTGCAACGTCACCTTGAATCTGAAGGTCGCCTTACCGACCTGATCCGCAAAATATTCAAACCTTACTTCTTTACTCTGACCATCGGGAATTTCCACGTTCTTTTTAGTATCACCGGCTATCTTTATATTTTCAGCTGACGCCTCGACCGTGACTTCACCCGATTTATGGGTGTTGTTGTGTACGACGATCCCCGCTTCAAATCTGTCGCCCAGCCGCACGAATCGCGGTAGCGCCTCAAGCAGAAGAAGGGGCTTTTTCACCCGGATATTCATTTCATCGGCACCGAATGAGGAATTCTTTGTATGAGCCACAGCCATTATTCTGAAGGTCGTGAGGTTGTCGGGCAGGCGGAATTTTATGCGGGCGTTTCCGTCTTTATCAGTGCGGACTACGGGGTTGTAATACGCGGTGGTCAGGAATTCTGTGCGGTATGCGAATCCTTCACCTGCCGCTCCTCCTCCGCCTCGATTTTCACCTTTTTCCGCATAGCTCCGCTGGCCGATAATGTGGAGTCTGCTTTCAGCGGTCTGGACCGAGAGCGGTCTTGAACCGTAGAATACGGGAAATGGATCCGGGGTCTTGAATGCAATGAGCGACAGGACACCGAGGTCGACGACGGCAAGTACGACTTCGGATTCCTGTCCTTTTCCCCGGCTGTTCTTTACTTTTATATTTATTGTAACGGAATCCCTGGGTCGGTATTCCTCTTTGTCCGCGGTGAGTGATATATCGAGATGTTTGGTTTGAGGGTCCACTGCAAGATTTGTGTAACCGATCTTAAACGACGGTTTACCGATATCTTCACCCTCTTCATTGAATCTGTTAAAACCGATTCTTCCCTGAACCAGTATCACCGAGACATAGACATTGGGCAGATGATCCTCACGGATCGGAACTTCGACGATTTCACTCGAGCCGACCAGCTCTTTCGTAAACCTTTCCAGGACGAATTCACGCTCAACGGTTATCAGAGCAAGTGCTTTTTCATAAGGTGATTTGACCAGAATCTTCGCCGTCTCGCCGGGCTTGTAGCTTTCTTTATCAGGGATTATTTCTATACGGTCGTCGTCCGATTTTCTCCAGGAAAAATATCCTTTCCCTGTGGTATAAAAATATGTCGTCGTTGTAATACGATTGCCCTTTGAATCTTTACCAGCCGCCCGGATAAGATAAAATCCTGTCTTTTCCGGAGTGAACGATTTTGAAACGGCTTTATCTTTTGTCTTTATTTTGAAACTATGCACCACACTGTCTTTCTTCTCGGTGACCCATTCGTATCTACCTTCGATCCCCGCCTTGCGCACACTGATCCATTCCCTCCTTATTATTTCGACATTCAAATTTTTTCCGCTGATGAGTTCACCTTTCGGCGTCGTCGCGATGAACTCGAACGTAATCGGTGTTTCAACGTCGACAAATGTTTTTTGAGGTTTTATCCCGATATAGTATTCGCCTTGATGGACAAGGCAGTTCGTGCGTCCTGACAGAGCCTGACGGTTCTGCGCGGTCACCGTCGCTTCAAGGGTCAGGACCATTGTTGTCTTCACCTCTTCATGCTTCAGCTTCTGTTCTACTTTTATCTTTCCTTCTTTATTCAACTTGCCTTTTCCTGAAGCGATCACCCCTTCAAATATCCAGTCTTCATCATAATCCCAGTATGCGTGTCCGAATCTGAAGCCTTTATGCCCCGGCGGTGAATAATAAGAGCGGTCAAGGGTCATGGTCCATTCCACATCCTGGTCAGACATTGGACCGCCGTACAGGTATGTTCCTTTTATCTCACCGGAGAATTTTTCTCCGAAGATATACTCTTCCTTATCGGATTTTGCAGTAACCTTGAATTGGGCGGGCCGATACGCCTCAACCCGGAATGAGCCATAACTGCTGAATCTATTATCTTTTGAATGAGCGGTGATTTCATACCAACCGGTGGGAGCATCGTTATTAAGTTTTAATTTTATGTCGAACGAACCATACGAGGAAACCGGAATCTTCTCTTTATAAATTTCCTCGTCGCGTGAATTACGTACTACGACGTCGATGTTCTTTATGAGTTTTGAAATCCGCCATTTCCCTTTTTTCTTTTCACGAATAATTCCTTTTATATAAACGACTTCACCGGCTTTATAAAGTCCGCGTTCTGTAAAGATGTAACCGCGGAATCTTTCTGGTTCGGGTCGCCAGTCATAGGAAATCCCGAAGTCATAAGGATAGATACCGGTTCCCTGATTCGAGGCGATGAATGCTTCATCGTCGCCCGATTTTGCAAAAACCCAGATCCGCGGCTTATCCCAGTTATTTCTCGGCACCACTCCCAATGCCTTCCAGCCCGGTGTTTCAGCCATGCCGTTTTTATCAGTCGTTCCTTTCCAGAGGATGCGGTTTTTGTCATCACGTAGTTCAATCTCGGCAGAAGGGATCGGCTTTCCATCTTTTAATGTGGTGACCCAGATCAGGTTGTTCTCTGATGAAAACTTGCCGGTGATGCCGATATCGGTGACCTGGAGCAGACCTCGATAGAATCGTCTTCCATATCTTAATTCTTTCAGTGCTTCGATTTCAAAGAAGACATAACCTTCATTTCGCTTCTGCAGGATTTCTTTCAATTCAAGGGGAAGCGTGATTCTTTTATTTCTTTCTGCTTCTATGTACCACATCTGGTCGACGGCATAATTGAAGACAGGATAAAATTCCTTGCCGCCGTAGAATGTGTTATTCGCCAGAAGGGTGGGGATGATGTCATTTCGTTTGAGAAGGGCAAGCCGTTTGCGGACCCGGTCTATATTTACGAACATAACCGGATGGCGTTTGTCAGAATAAGATTCGACGATTCCCATACCGGTTGCGGTCTTTATATTCGGGTCATAATCCGTGGTTTTGAAAGAGATTTTAATTTCATCCCCGAGTTTGTTCTTAAAGCGGTCGCTCAACTCTTTGTCGATAATCACTTCATATTTTGTATCCGGTTTAAACGGCAGATAGAGATAAAGGCGGTTTGACGAATGGATCCAGTTTTTGTAATGTCCGGGGATTTTGATCTCCGGTTTAAATGATATATGCTTGATGAATTCCTGATACACAACCGGGTTGGTGAATTCAAAGGTGATCGCATGCTGGGGATTGATTAGTTTCTTGTCGTGTCCGACGAAAGTGAAACGGTTAAATGTTTTAAATACAACCGTTCGTTCATGCTCCATCCCGTAATCGCCGAGTGCACCGGGCAGGCCTTCCTGGAGTTCGACTATGATTTTACTCTCTATGGGAAGATCAGCATCAGGGTCGATGACGAGTGTTTTTTCGGCTTTTCTGGACAGCCTTTCATCTTTCAACTCTTCTTCGTTCAATTTTCTCACCTGAAAAGAGATCGGTCTTTTAAAGCCTTTTTCATCACGTGCCGAAAGTTTTATGAAGGGTCGGGCGCGTTCTGGTGACATCTTTTGATTGAAACGGAGATAGATATTGTGATCAAGCTCTATCCAGCGTTGATTGTGATAGGGAATTGAGCTGATTAAGTCGGGTCGTGCCGTGGTGAACTCCCATACATAGTCTTTTTGCAGGGTTGTTCCTGATAAAGAACGCGTTCCTTTAGGGACCCGGCAGGTGTACTTTGTTCCACCTGTTAATGGTTCGTCAGGCACAAAGAAGAGCGTTGAAGTCCCCCGCCATCTGTATCTTCCTTTTACGGGAGGAGAAATCTTCAACGGCCCGCCTTTTTCGAATTCAGGAATTCCTTCCAGGGGAACCATCGGCTGGTTAAAAGAAACCATAATTTCGCGTACTTCACTTAAATTCTCGGTGCCGCCGGTCGGTGCTGCATAGAGTACCTCGACATCTCTTTTTTCTCCTTCGGGCATTTCAAAACCGGATTCAGAAGTTTTTTTCTTGGGGCAGGAAATTGTCATAGATAAAAAGAATACAAAACAGAGAGTAAAAAATTTTTTCATCATTACCTCCAGTTTAAAGTTTAATCAATCTCTGACAAAAGTCAATCAATTTATACCAGCTTTGAAGAGTCAATCGGTAAATTTAGGATATTGGTTTAGGGAAATTGTCAAAAAGCATTTTTTGAAGATGTTAATAATATACTGAGATCCTTAGGGGCTGGACACGATGGATTTGTAGAGGTATAATGGTTTGATTAACATGAGGAAAGCGATGAAGAAAAGGAATTGGTCGGTTGAAGAGAAGTTGGTGATAGTCTTTATCTTTATCCCCAACCCAACAACCCTAATTTTCATCTTTGTGATGTTTTATAATCTTGCCTTCCACCATAAATATTACATCTTCACAGATGTTTGTCGATAAATCTGCTATGCGTTCTAAGGAGTGGGAGATTCTCATTAAATGGATTGAACGTTCAACCGTCGATGAATCCGCACTCATGTAAGTGATCAACTTTCTCAAAATCTGATTCCTCAAACCATCGATGACACTGTCTTTCTCACAGACGCTTTTAGCCAATTCTGCATCCTCATTAATAAAAGCATTTATGCTATTCTTTAACATCTTTTCCGTTACTTCTACCATCATTGGGATATCAACCAAAGGCTCCACTTGTGGTTTCTCTATTAAAAACATTGCGCTTTCAGCAATATTTACTGCAAGATCTCCTATTCTCTCCAGATCATTATTTATCTTTAGAATCATAAGGATTGTTCTTAAATCCTTTGCTCTTGGTTCATACTGAGCAATAAGGGTTACGCAGAGTTCATCTATCTCTATCTCAAAGTCATTTGCCTTCGGCTCATCCTCATCGATGACGCTTAAAAGTAGCTCTTTATTTTTTTTAATCAAGCCTTTTATACTTTTTTCAATCATACCCTCCCCAAGAGCAGTATACTCGACAATTTCCCTTTTAAGATTGGTAATTCTTTCTTCTAACATTCTACACCTCCTTATCCAAATCTCCCAGCCAGATATTCTTCGGTTCTTTTATCCTGAGGCACAGTGAACATCTTCTGTGTCGTTCCAAATTCGATCAATTCTCCCAAGTAGAGAAAGGCAGTATAGTCAGAGACTCGAGCGGCTTGGGCGATATTATGTGTCACAAGGAGGACTGTGACCGACTTCTTCAACTCAATAAGCAATTCTTCTATCTTTTTTGTTGCCTGCGGATCGAGTGCCGAGGTTGGCTCATCCATAAGGATAATTTCAGGTTCGGTTGCTAAGGCTCGGGCAATACAAAGACGTTGCTGTTGACCACCTGATAGGTCAAATGCAGAATCCTGAAGTCTGTCCTTTACCTCTTCCCATAGCCAGGCGTCTCTCAAGCTTTGCTCCACTTTTTCTATAATCTTAGACCTGTCTTTAACCCCTTTGATATGGAGTCCGAATGCGACATTATCAAATATCGATTTGGGAAATGGGTTGGGCTTTTGAAATACCATGCCAACTTTCATGCGTAATGCCGATATATCTATTCTATCTTGATAAATATTCTGACCATCTATAAAAATGTTCCCCTTGGTCTTGGCAGTTTCAATAAGATCATTCATGCGGTTAAAACATCTTAAAAAAGTGGATTTCCCACATCCAGAAGGACCGATTACTGCGGTTATCTTATTTTTGTGAATGGGTAGAGTTATATCTTTCAATACATGTAAGTCATCAAACCACAGGTGGAGATTTTCCACGATTATCTCTTTCGCTACCATTTTTTCTTCCTCCTGGCCCTGTATCGGATGACTATCGCCACAGCATTGACAATGAGGATAAGAAAGAGCAGTACGACCGCAGTGCCATAAGCTATTGGGACTTGATATTTGGGATTTGTTCCTTCTGTCATTAGCGCATATATATGATAAGGGAGTGCCATAACTTCATCTGAAATGGATTTCGGTAACTTTCTCGTATAAAATGTTGCAGCAGTAAAGAGGATGGGAGCAGTTTCACCAGCGGCACGACCGACGCTGATGATTGCGCCAGTAAGAATGTTTGGCAGAGCAGTGGGCAGGACTACTTTCAATATTGTCTGCCGTTTTGTTGCACCTAATGATAATGATGCTTCTCGGAAATCTTTTGGCACAGTTTTGATTGCCTCTTCACTGGCATTAATTATGATTGGCAATATTAATATTCCGAGTGTCAAGGAGCCGGATAGGATAGAAACTCCAAATCCAAATATATTAACAAATACTGCCAGACCAAAAAGGCCGAAAACTATCGATGGCACTCCGGCAAGTGTGTTTATCGCTATTCTTATGGTACTCACAAGCCAGGCTGGTTTGGCATACTCGGTCAAATATATCGAGGTCAAAACTCCAAGAGGAAAAGCGAATGAAATCGCTACGACGGTTAGATAAAATGTGCCAATAATTGCTGGAAAGATTCCACCTTTTGTCATAGCCTCGCGCGGTGCCTCTGTGAGAAAAGAAAGGGAAAGGACCTTACCACCCTTGGCAATAATAAGGATGAAAAAGACAAAAAGGAATATGATACTTACAAGGACTGAAAGTCTGACCAAGGTCAAAGCGATTGACTGTTTTACCACCCTGATCTTCATCGCCTTCTTATCTTCATTCTTTCCCACTCGGTGATTAAATTTGATACAAATGTTATTACAAAAAGAACAATCGCAATGCCAAACAGCGCATGATAATGCTCACTACCCATAATTGTTTCTCCCATCTCGGAAGCAATTGCCGAAGTCATGGGACGGACCGGTTGAAATATAGATTTTGGAATAATAGCCGAACCACCAGCAACCATCAGGACGACCATCGTTTCGCCGATCGACCTCCCAAATCCCAGAATAATGCTGGCAATAATACCAGATTTTGCAGCCGGAAGAACCACCTTTATTATTGTCTCCCATTTATTTGCACCAAGCGCAAAGGAGGCCTCCCGCAGTTCCTTTGGCACCGAAGATATTGCATCTTCAGATAAACTGGAAATTATTGGCACAACCATTATTCCTAAAATTATTGAGGTCGTAAATGTGTTTAATCCGGTCGGAATATTGAATAACTTTCTCACAAATGGGGCAAGAAACGCCATACCAAATAATCCATAGATCACTGATGGAATACCAGCAAGAAGTTCAATAAATGGCTTCAATAATTCCTTCTCTTTTGGCTTTGCCAATTCAGAAATATATATTGCCGAACCAACCCCGAGCGGAATAGATACTATCAGTGCACCCACAGTAACCATTATTGAACCAACGATTAAGGGCAGAATGCCAAAATCCGGCGGCTCGTGGGTTGGGTGCCAGGATTGTCCAAAGAGGAAACTGAACAATCCAGCCCTTTCAAAAATAGGATACCCTTCTGTGAAGATACTAAAGATTATGCCAAAAAGGAAGACAATTGAGCATAAAGCCGAAAACAAAACAATGAATTGAAAACCCCTTTCTTTCATCGCTAATCTCCTCATTTTGATTGTAGCCCTTTAAGAAGTATTTCTGCAGAGGCCAGATTTGTTGCCCGAGGAATATTATGAACATCACAAACTCTTATCTGTAGATCGCCTCCTTCAGGACCTCCAAGCGTCGATTTTACCTCAAGACCGGTCTTCTTATGAATCATCCTTCCTGTTGCCCCTGTCGCAATTATTTCGTATGGTTGGAGGCTGTCCTTAGAATTATTAACAGACATTATCATATCGACCTTCTTGGCATCGAGGGCGATAAGGGCTATTTTTTTTCTTCAACCTCTTTCTGCACTGTTTGACAACTCCGACTTTAAGGGTTTTTGTAAGGGCGGGATTTAAATCCCGCCCCAAAAATATTTACCTAACTGGAACGTAACCAACTTCCTTGACGATCGCTTGACCCTGTGGCGATAGAATAAAATCGATGAAATCCTTCACAAGACCTTTTGGTTTACCATTGGTATACATGAAGAGAGGCCGAGCAAGCTTGTATTCTTCACTTTTCACCGTTTCAGGACTTGGTGTGACTCCCTCGATTTTTAAGGCCTTTACATCCTCAGAAAGAAAACCGAGACCGATGTAACCTATTGCACCTGGTGTCTGAGCGACAGTAGTTGCCACAGCTTTATTGGAGGCAAGCATCAAAGCGCCATCTTTTACTTTTGCCCCTCTGAGCACTAACTTTTTGAATACCTCAAATGTGCCAGATGCAACATCTCGAGATACCACAACTATCGGCATACTTGGTCCACCAAGTTCCTTCCAGTTGGCTATTTCCCCGGTATAGATAGCTTTAACTGCTGTGATGTCCAGCTCTGTAACTGTATTATTGGGATGCACGACCACAGCGATTCCATCGTTGGCAATCACATTAGCAACTGGATTTATTCCTCGCTCTCTTGCAACCTTTAGTTCCTTGGTCTTGATCGGCCGTGATGCATCGGCAATATCGATTCTGCCATCAATTAGAGCAGCAATACCGACTCCTGATCCACCACCTCGGACCGAAATACTCACATCCTCGTGCATATCCATAAATTCCTCTGCTGCTCTGGTGGCAACCGGCAATACCGTTGTCGAACCACATATCGTAATGTTGCTGTCTGCATAGAGGATTACCCCTCTGCTTAATGATACCAGTGCGATTACTCCAGCAACCTTAAGAAACGATAATAACCTTGATTTATTCATTTTATGACCCCCTTTTTAGCCCTTAATTTTGTTAACGAATTTCCAGCGAAGCTGGATACCTAACTCATCAATATAAGGTTCATCTTTATCTTCGTAGATCTTCCTTTCCCCATTAATCTGTATCCATACCATAGGTTTTCCTTTTTCGTCACGAAGGATATACCAGTTTAATCCGCCTATTACGCGTCGATGCATATCATCATCGATATTCTTGTCCTTGTCCCAGCGATCAAAGCGACCAACGATGTCGACATCTATCCCTGTTAATTGCCAAAGTTTCAGAATCGGCATAACCATAAATCCCTGACTCATTGTATCATCGTAATTCTTCACCAGAAACTCTCCCAAGATATCGATCGGCCCAAAAGCGATATGTCCAATAGCCGAATAGAGTAACCGCTCAGTGTATTTGGTAACCAAGGTATCCGGGATTCCAGCTTTTTCATAGAGAACAGATCCACCCAAAGTTAAACCTGGAATCGGGATAGTTCTCAAATTTACTATACCTGCGGGGTTAATGTTAACCTTGCTACCAGTCTTCTTATATCCCTCACCATTATACATCCCAAGAGCATATTCACCAAAACCGCCAGGTATATAGCCGTACATAGCCACGCCATAGTCAGCCGAAGCGATTACCTTTTCTTTATCCTCTAAGGACTTCTGTATGGTTGTGTAGTTCCAATCGTAAACGACACCAAAATAAGGCTTGAGCAGACCGAAGGAGACTTTACTTTCTGGAATTGGAAAGAGCTCTTTGAAATCGAGGTAGGCATACTTCAATTTAATGCCAGCTCCATCCTGTGACTTCTCGCTGGAAAAGAAGTCGAGATTGAATCTTCCCTTTATCTTATCATTGAATTTGGGTTCGATTCTAAAATAGCCTCTCTTAAGAGCGAACTGACTTTCAGATAACTCATCCGCGTCTTCCTTCATCTCCAATGTATATCTGGGCCATAGTTCCATCGATAGTGTTGTCTCAACCGCAGACAATATCACGGGAAAGGAGAGAATGAGAAATGCAAGGTCGAACAGAGCTGATCGGTTCTCCATTTTTCTTTTGTTGGTTTCATACTTACGATTCATTTTCACCTCCCTTATAGTCAATCTTGGCCTCTGATTTTGCAAACCCTTTTTGCTGTCAGGGCTCACTTGAGAGCCATTCATATCATACCTCCTTTCGCGATATTATACAAATCAACTGTGAACTGTATATGTAGGTTCTGTGAATTTTTAGTGAAGATTTAAAAACTAAGAAATATTAGTTGGTAAAAGAATAATAACCGTTGTGCCTTTTCCTGGTTCACTATTAATATCTATTTTACCATTATGTAAAAGAAGAATATGTTTTACAATAGATAATCCCAACCCGGTGCCCCCAAGGCGCCGCGAACGGGATTTATCAACTACATAAAATCTTTCAAATATCCGAGATAGATGTTCTTTTGGAATACCTATACCAGTATCACTTATTTCAATCTTAACTCTTTTATTCTCTTGGCTTATAGATATTCTAATTTCTCCTTTCTCGGTATATTTGATGGCGTTATCTATCAGGTTAATAAAAACCTGTTCCAGTTTGAAGGAATCGGCTTTGATAACGGCATCTGTCGCATCAAACTTTGTTTTTAGATTCTTTTCTTTTATTCGCGCTTCAAATATTTTTAAAACCTTTGCTATAGTATTTTTCAGATTGACATCTTCTAACTCGAGTTTATAAATGCTCTCAAGTTCTGATAATGTTAGCAAGTCTTTAACAATATTTATCAACCTATCTGTATATGTTTTGAGCCTCTCTATATATCGCTTGCCTTTTCCACCTTCTAATTCTAAAGTCTCTATAAATCCCTTTATCGCGGTAAGAGGAGTTCTCAACTCATGAGAGACATTGACTACAAAATCCTTCTTTACTTTTGCCAGTCTGGAAATTTCAGTAGTATCTTGCAAGGTGAGGAGTATCTCTTCTGTGGAAGATAAAAATGTTGCATTACAGATATAGGTCATTCCTTCAAATTCGATCTCTTTGGTAGCGGTCATTTTTCCTGCACCTGTCTTTTTGATCAATTCTATTAGTTGAGAATTTCTCATAAGTTCCCAGTATAGTTTCCCTTCGACATCAGTGGTTTTAACCAATTTTTTAAAGCTGTCATTACAGAGGATTATTTTTCCATCTTTATTTACTACAAGCAACCCCGCCTGGATTGAAGAGATAATAGTATTTAGCTTCTCTCTCTGCTGCGATAATTCCGTAAATAGCTTCTTTGTTTGCGATACCATGTAATTAAAACTATCGGCAAATTCTCCAAGTTCATCTCTGCTTTTTGAAATAATTCTTGTATCGAAATCGCCCGTTGCTACTTTATGAGAAGCCTCAGCCAGACTGCGTATCGGTCCTGTAAGGCTGCGCGCGAAGATTGCTGCTCCAATCAAAGAAATTACTACAATTATTAAAGCAATTTGTATAATTTTTACTCTCAAATCGCTCAGCAAACTATTTATATCTTTTAAGAAGAGACTCACACGAAGTACGCCGATATTTCTGTCATCCTTCTTTATGGGCAAGGCAACATATAACATCTCTTCTTTTACAGTGGTGCTATATCTTAGGGACTTTCCGACTGTGTTTTCTAAGGCTTTCCTGATTTCTGGACGATCTTTATGATTTTCCATCAATTTGGGATCTTTTTCTGAATCTGCTAAGACCACTCCTTCTGAATCAATAATTGTAATTCGTGTGCCAATATTACTGCCTAAATCTTTTACCAAAGAATCTAATTTATCATATTGTTCTTTCTCTAATAAAGATTGAGCTTTCAATAATAAGGTAGTTCCAAGGTTTTTTAAATTACTGATCAGCGTATTTATATAATGACTTTTGATTGTAGTGTAAGAAAATATAAGGACTAATCCTGTTAGAAGTATTGCTGCTACTAAATATCCGATAAATATTTTAAAAAATATTGATTTCCTCATGCTTCTAATTTATATCCTATACCTCTTACATTTTTGATAAATTTTCCTGCCGGGCCTAATTTCTTCCTCAGATTCTTGATGTGGACGTCGATGGTCCGATCAAACACATCCTTATCTCTTCCCCAGAGATTCTCCAAGATCTGATTCCTGGTATATACCCAGCCCTTTCTTTCAGATAAAATTTTGAGTATCCTGAACTCGGTTGGAGTGAGTTCTATTTTCTTACTTCCCATTGTGACTTCATATTTCTGTAGGTCGATTGTCAGAATACCCCCGATCTCAATCTTCTTTGTCTCTTCCTTCCTCTCTTTTCTCCTCAGAACAGCCTTTACCCTGGCAACAAGTTCTCTCAGCGAAAATGGTTTAGTTACATAATCATCTGCTCCAAGTTCTAACCCAAGGACTCTATCTGTTTCTTCTCCCCTTGCGGTTAAAATGATAATTGGAATATGCGAAAATTCATCACTGTTTTTTAGGTATTTACAAATATCAAAACCGTCAGCATCAGGCAGCATCAAGTCTAGAATGATTAAATCGGGAGATTGAGTATTTATCGCTTTCTGGAAACTATCTGAATTAGGGAATCCTTCAACTTTAAATCCTGATTTCCTTAGGTGAACTGATACGAGTTCTAAAATACCTGGTTCATCCTCCACCACAAAGATTAAAAGTTCTCTACGAGCAGAAGGGGTTCTGTCCTGACTTTTGTGTAAATTTCTAAGACCACGATACATGATAACATCTTACTCACCTATGTTGCCTTGTCAAGATTTTGCCGTTGCGATTTTCAAATTGCAACCTTGTAATTTCTATTTTCCAATCCCACCCATTACGCCAATTGGCGTAATGGCGTAACACCTTCATCAAAGGGAGGTATTTCTGCAGATAGGTTCTTTTTTCTGATTTTTTATTCAATGCAATCGCCACTGTTGCTAATCCCAATGATGCTGCATATATACGATTAAACATAATGCTTTTTTGGGCTTTTTCTAATGATTTAAGCAAAAATTGTGATGTATCAGCAAGTTTTCCTTTGCCAAAAGACACATATGCTTTAGTGAGGTAATAACTGCTTCTAAAACTTGCTGAATTCTTTAGTGGTTGTGCTTTAGCGAGTAGTTTGCTACATACTGAATACTCTCCAGACATAGCATATCCAAAAATTGCCATCTTTAATGCAAGCTGTTCATTTGCAACCTTGTTTTTATTGTTCTCAAAAGCCTTCCTGTAGAAAACCGTAGCATTTTTGTATTTGCCCACATAAGTCAGGATATCTCCAAAGCGTTGCCAGTAATAGGGATAAGGAAGCAGATAGACTAATTTACGACATTTCCCAATGG
>DRIG01000028.1 GCA_011052815.1 candidate division WOR-3 bacterium
CGAGGTATCTTTTTTCTCCGGAAACCCTTCAGGTTGAAGTTGTAGCAAATGAAACTACAATCGTGAATTTTTCACTCGAGGAATATTCTATTAGCCCGCCGTTCTCAACGGATTTTGAGGAAAATAATGGTGGTTTTGCGTCAGGTGCTCAAGAGCCACAGCTCTTGTGGACCTGGGTTGATGATACACTACCCCCTGGTCATTCAGGAACAAGATATTGGCAAGCCATTGGCGAGAATAACATGCCAGACAGCAAGAGCTGGCTTTATGCCCCAAGAATAGATCTTTCTTCCGTTTCTTCTGCATTGATATTCTTTTACCATAGTTATTACTTGTACCATGACTATACAGCTAACGTGCAGGTATCTCCTGATGGATTGCAAAATTGGACTACAATATTTAGTTGTACTCCTCCAAATCATCCATACGACTGGGTACCTACGGATTCCATCAGTCTCAATGCTTATGCAGGTGACACCATTTATTTAAGATTTGAGCTTATTTGGCCCCCATATAGTCGTCCATCCTGGTGGCGGATAGATGACTTTTACCTTTTGACGGGTAGTGGGCAACAAGGTGTTAATGTCAACGAGGAGAATAAACGATTCAGACTATCTCTTTCGCAGAATATACCAAACCCGGTTTATACGACAACAATGATTAGTTATGTGGTGCCTGAGAAAACAAAGGTTAATTTGAATATCTACGATTCATCGGGAAGGCTTGTTAATACGTTGGTAGATGAAATTCAAAACCCTGGTCATTACAATGTAGTCTGGAATTGCAAGGATGGTGCCGGCAAGAGACTATCCTCTGGTATCTATTTTTATTGTTTAAGGACAGAAAAAGGGATCAGAACCAGAAAGTTTGTTCTGATCAAATAGAAAGGGAGGTATTAAAATGTTTATACGACTTCAGGGCATAGTTATATTTTTCATTGTTACTGCAGTTACGTTCTACTGCCAGGTGTTGGGTGCGACTATCGAGCCAGCATGGATTCATAACACGGGAGAAACTATGCTTGCGAGTATTACATTTGCTGATTTTGATCTCGACTCGATTGGCGATGTGATAGCCATGGGTTCTTACGGTACGATCTTTGTATGGGATATACAGGGAAATACTCTTACTGGATGGCCGGTTTCTTATTCAGAAAATACTCCAGCAACGCCGGCTATTGGTGATGTGGATGGTGATGGTGATATGGAACTTATCGTTGGGTCATGGCATCATCTTTATGTCTATAATCATGATGGAACTCAGTACCCTGGCTGGCCGCGTAGTTATGGTACATTTAGCTCGTCGACCCTTGAAGATTTAGATTCTGACGGAGATATGGAAATTATCTATCCGGGTAAAGGTTCAGTATTATATGTATTTGAGGCTGATGGATCGAATTTTCCCGGATTTCCTGTTACTATTCCCGATTCTTCTCCAAATTATATTGGTGCCTGTTCTGTTGCAGATATAGATGGAGATGGTTTTTGTGAAATTGTGGCAGGACTTAATAGACCTGCGCCATCCGCAAATCCTTCAAAGGTCTATGTCTGGAAAAGTGATGGCAGTATCCTTTCCGGATTTCCGGTTTATACTTGCGGGACAGTTGAAGCTCCGGTTATTGGAGACCTTGATGGTGATGGTACAAAGGAAATCATAGCGGGTGCTTATTGTAATGGAGAGCATGACAGTGTTTATGTCTGGAATAACGAGGGTGTTCTGGAACCGGGATGGCCTGTTGAGGCACAGGCATGTTTGCGATCAACTCCTTCACTTGGAGATTTAGACCTTGATGGCGATCTTGAAATTCTTATAGGAGGTATGGATTGGGTCTCGTGGCGAGGTCAAGTGTATGCATTTCATCATGATGGAACCCCAGTACAGAATTGGCCTGTAAGTGTGGGTACAGGAGGAAATATTACTTCTTCTCCAATTATAGCGGATATTGATGGTGATACAAGTCAGGTTGAAGTAATATTTAAGGGGGCAGATACTATTTACGCATTTCATGCTGATGGTACGCAGGTTAATGGCTTTCCATATTTTCTTGATGATCAGTCTATGACACCTCCTAAACCAACTCCTGCTGTTGGAGATCTAGATTCAGACGGCGATATTGAAATGGCATTTGCGTCGGTTGCCGGGGAGATTCATTTTTTTGATGAACCCGAGCAATGTTTTCCTGATATTATGTTGTGGACGATGTATAGACACGATTGCAGAAACACAGGATTTTACTATTCAAAAAATACAGGTATAAAATCATCAGGTAAGATTGGAAAATCCAGCAGTATTAAACTTAGCTGCAATCCCAACCCGTTCAGCAAAACTACAGTGATTAGTTTTCAGTGCCCACTGATTAGTGAGAAGGAAAAGATTACACTAAGTATTTACGATTTGAGTGGAAGATTGGTAGAATCATTTAGATTTACCACTGACCACTTGGCACCAAGTACTGCTGTAATCTGGGATGGTCGGGATGATTCAGGGAAAAAACTCAGCAGTGGGGTCTACTTTTTGAGGTTTGAGACAGGAGAGGTTTCTTTAACCAAGAAACTCCTGCTTTTGAGATAGCAGAAAGGAGGGTGTATGATCAAATATTTTACTCTTGATGATTTTTTTTCATCGGATTAAACCGATTGGTATTGGGTCTGAGAAGCGATTTCCGCGGATCAGGGATATCGGAAGATACCAATGTTGGTGTTAGCACTCAGGTGCCGGGAGGAAAGTCTTGATAGTGATGATATAGGGAAGTATAATTAAAATAATGGGTTACCGAATGTCTATCCAACGGGAAATGGTTAAACCGGGATTACGGGGGGAGTTTGTGCTAACCGTTTTGATAACTATTCATTATATATTAAATTGCTGATATGGGTTGGAAGGAGGTGGGGTATGGCTATAGAAATGATGTTCCTTTCTATCCTCTTAGTGAGTCAACCACCCTGGGAGCATAGATATGAAGCCGATTCGCTTCCAACCCAGTATGGTGTGGAACGAATAATGTCATCGGGATACACGGAGGAGGTTTCTGGAGGGTTGCTCACGATAACGGGCCCAGCCAAGGGCCTTCTCTACTATAAGCGAGGTGGTCCATCAGGTGATAGGATCACGGTAGAAGCAAGGGGCGAAGTAAACGATCCTTCTGCTGGAGGGTCACAGATAGGCCTCTCTGCCCCTAACTATGGTTATAAAAATGTGATGATCAAATACGATGAGATCTGGGATGTCCCGGTCACCGGAGGTGAATTCCACACCATCTTCTTGGCATTAAATAATGCTACCGGTCTACTCCAGATGTGGATCGATGGTGAATTTAAGAAGGAAGCGACAGTCGGAGGCCCTTTCTCTTTTGCCGTGTTTTTTGGAAAAGAATGGGTTTACTGGAACCCCTTGAATTCCACCTGGAATTATGTCTATTATGTTCGAGGTTATTACCAACCTGGGACAGAAGAAGTAAAAGAAGATATTACCGGGAATAGACTGCAGGTCTCACCTAGCCCCTTCACCTGGCAAACGAAAGTCTTGGGGCATGAGGATGAGGTGGATATTGAGAAAATTGGTTTGAGAACCTGGAAAGAAAAAGAATTGGGATTAACTGACAAGGGACACTGGGGAGTAAAAGATGTGGAAGATTGGATCTAAGGCTTTGTCTTTCCTGAAACGAGTTCAGGATGACATTTCTTCCACACAAAATGGTTAAGAGCCGAAAGGAGGAGGTGAATGATGGCCTTTATAATTATTTGTTTATTTTCTCAACCGATGTGGCCGACCTTCCAGTTCAACAATCAGAGGACGGCCAGGTCTCCTTATATGGGTCCTGAGGAAGCGGATATCCTCTGGACATACGCACCGGGTGGCGGTATCACCTGGTCTTCGCCGGTAATAGGTGAAGATGGAACCATCTATTTTGGGTCCCAGGATGGCAACCTCTATGCGATAAATCCCGATGGCACCCTCAAGTGGACCTATGGGACAAACGGTGCAATTCAATCTTCCCCGGCAATCGGTGCTGATGGCACAATCTATATCGGTTCGGACGATGGCAATCTCTATGCCATTGAGGATTCGATCACCTATGGTAAATTGAGATGGAAACACGAGGTGATCAATCCCCAGTATCCACCCCGAGGTCCGATTATGATAGCTGATGGCACCATCTATGTTGCGGCGGGCCATCTCGAGGCTCTCGACGAGAACGGAAACCTCAAATGGGATTATAATACCGGTATCTCTGGATCCCCACACGGCACCGCACTCTCTCACGACGGTTCTACCATCTATGTTGAACACGCAACCATATCTGACTATTACCTTACTTCCTTAGACACCAGTGGCAGTATAAATTGGGAGCGAGACATTGGTGCTGCCCCTATTGACTTCTCCAATTCGACACCCACGGTCGGTTCTGATGGGGTGATCTATTTTCCCACTGGTTATGGAGGTCCGCTCTATGCAATAAATCCAAATAGTATAATAAAATGGAATTGTCCCGGTCTGGGAGACCTCAGGTATACCTCACCAGCTATTGGGGCAGGCGATACCATCTATATGGCGGGTGGGTTCGGTAAGAATTTTCACGCGATTGCTCCGGCTGGCACCAAGGTCTGGACATTCAACACCACCAATTATGTTCTATCATCGCCGATCATCGATGGGAATGGCACCATCTATATTGCCTCCTATGATACACTCTATGCTATTAATCCAGATGGAACAGTAAAATGGACATTACAGGTTGAATCCCCCACAGTTTCTACTCCTGCAATGGATACATCGGGAAACATATACATCTGTTCAGCAACCCGATTGTATGCGATAGGTCCTGAGATTGGAATTGCTGAAAGACCGAACAGTAAATCAGTAAAGGATTTTTCCTTGCAAATCTATCCGAATCCATTTAGCAAAAAGACCGAAATCAGGTGGACATCAGGCACTGGGCACTCGGCGTTAGGAGAAAGTGCCATAACCAATGACCAATACCCGATGACTATTTCTATTTATAATGTAAGCGGAAGGTTAATAAAATCCTTTTCACTCTTCACTCCTCACTCTTCGCTCATCTCTTCTGTATCCTGGGATGGGACTGATGATTCAGGGCACAGGGTTCCTGCTGGTATCTACTTTGTGCAGCTAAAGACAGATAACTATAAAAGGGCTGAGCAAGTGGTTTTGTTAAGATAAAGAGGAAAAAATGACCGGGACAAAAAGATTAAAAGCTAAGGGTCTATGTATTGGTTTGTTAATGACCCTTCTTATCCCAGGTGTTCTCTTCACGATTCCTTTAGAGGAAGCACCTTTTTGGCAATCTGCTATCGTTGATGAAGACAGTAGAGATATTGCCCTTGGTGATATGGATCGTGATGGAGACCTGGACCTTGCTGTGGTCTCAGAGGTATCAAAAACAGCATACATCTATCGCAACGATGGCGGGACTCTTGACACTCTACCCAGCTGGAGTCCTCATGAGGTTGCGAGACATTTAGGTGTTGCCTGGGGTGATATTGACAATGACGGTTACCCAGAACTGGCAATATCTTGTTATTCCGGGCTAAAAGGACTAAAAGACATCCTTAAAGGGAAAATAGGGCAAGAGTATCCGGGCACACAAGTTGGCGGATGGCTTTATCTATACAAAAATAATAATGGAATTTTAGATACAATTGCCTTTTGGAAATCCCAAGACTTTGATGGTTTCCCTGCCTGGATTGGTTTTGGTGATGTTCACGGTGATGGATATCTTGACCTTGCAGTAGCAACCTTCTTTGGCATCTCACGTATCTTTTATAATCAGAACGGTGTGCTTGATACATTGCCTGGCTGGAGCAATACTGACTGCATCTATATGAATGTAGGCAGTTGGGGTGATGTTGATGACGATGGAGATCTTGACCTTGCTTTGGGCCCTGACCACGCTTCTTACTTATATTATAATAACAATGGAAACCTGGAACAAACAGCGTCGTGGAAAGGTCTTCATGATTGGATAACCGGAGGTATGGCATGGGCAGATATTAGTGGAAATAACTATCTCGATCTTGCCTGTGGTAACGGTGAGATCGTCAAAGAACCCAATATTGTTTTTTCAAATATAGATGGCAATCTAGACACCTCTTATTCCTGGAAATCAGCTGATGCTAGCGCTACCTGGCGCATAGCATTTGCTGATGTTGATAATGATGGTGATATGGATCTGGCAATGGCAAATGGGTGTTACAATATCATTGAGAAAAATGTGGTATATGCAAATCAAGATACGATTCTGGATACACTGCCTACTTGGTATTCTCAAGACGAGTGTTTGAGTTTTGGTATTGCCTGGGGTGATATTGACATGGATGGTCTCCAGAGTGGGGTTGATTCAATTGATGGAGATGGCACAAGAAAACTCTTTTATCTTAAGCACTGGCCGTATCATTCAATTCAAGAGATCATAGTTAATGGCAATCCAGTGCCACTGAGTGATTATTGCTTTGATATCTCTTCTGGCTGGGTCTCATTGAAAAATGCGCCCCCGAGTGGCACGAAGAATCTTGTCGTTAAGTATAAATACTCAATAGATTTAGACCTGCTCATAGGGAATGAGGATGCCTCTGATGTAATGTATAGAAATACCACAATTGGAATTGCTGAAAGACCGAACAGTAAATCAGTAAAGGATTTTTCCTTGCAAATCTATCCGAATCCATTTAGCAAAAAGACCGAAATCAGGTGGACATCAGGCACTGGGCACTCGGCGTTAGGAGAAAGTGCCATAACCAATGACCAATACCCGATGACTATTTCTATTTATAATGTAAGCGGAAGGTTAATAAAATCCTTTTCACTCTTCACTCCTCACTCTTCGCTCATCTCTTCTGTATC
>DRIG01000029.1 GCA_011052815.1 candidate division WOR-3 bacterium
AGTGCATATTATATTCGGTCACGGGTCAAGATATCTGTTCCAGATTACAATTTACTGCTGAAGGAAGTATTGTTTCTAAAACATGTGGCAGGAATAAGCGCATTAAAATGGTCGAATTTCAAGAACAGTTCTGATGAGTTTAAAGATATTTTTAATATTGATTTTAAAGTCTTTATAACGATTTCTATACCTTCACATCTTTCTAAAAAGTTATATAAAGCTTTACAAACAGTGGCGAGGATACCGGCAAAAGATTTCACCGGTGATTGGCGGTTAAAGGTGGCATTGAAACGCAAAGCAATAAACAGTTTAAAGCATACGCTCTTCTTTAATATCTATGAAAGGCAGCATATTGAAAATGCAAAATCGGTTTTAGTTAATGATACTGATCCATCAAAATACAAATTTGTGATTGATAGTCCGCAGTGTTTAAACAAGAATTGGCGTGAAATCGCAAACAGTGCGGGTGTTTCAAAGGTAGAGTTTATAGCCCGATCTGAAGATGAGCCGGGGATTCAATTAGCGGACATCATTGCTGGTTGTATTCAGGATATGACCAGGAATAATCGTAAGGCACGCCGAATCTATCAGCAATTAATTAAAGACAAAATGGTGGATATGTATTCAGAAGACTATCCTAATCCGAATCTCATTTTCTCCCCAACTTTTACGGATCGTGAAAAACGTAAACTGCAGATATTTAGATGAAGAACGACGTGGGGGCAGATCTTCTTCAATCTTCAAAATAAACATTGCTATGGGTGGTTGCTGTTGGTGATGTTATGGACAAATGCGTATTACCAGATTTGAGGAAGCGCTTCTCGTAAAACCAGCTAAGCTTCCAGATGATTTATTGAAAGTTTATACAGTCGATGCAATGTCAGATGCAGAGGGTGTTGATCTCTGTGTAGCAGTCCCAGCACATTATACATTGATTGAAAAGCTAAAGTTGATCAGCAGATTACTTAATAAATACAAGTTTCCTCGAGGATTGATTGAATTGAAAAAAATCGAGCAAAGGGGCGGTAAGAAGATTGCGGTTATAGAATTGAAAGAAACAAAGAAACATCCTACGGCGTGGAGGAGTGGATATTTTCAAGGTTCATGCGGAGGACATATTACAACATATATTCTGACAAACACCTTTTTGCAGCCGGATTACACCGGCAAATGGGTCGATGGTGTGGAGTTCTGGTATAATGGTAAACCGATCACCGGTGATTGGGACCATATATTTTTACACGGAACTATGTATAGAAAGAACTGAGTAACCATCGCGTACCTAATAAGAATTGAAACGGTCAAAATTCGAGGCAGTCTTGGAAAACTGCCGATGATTTATAGCAGACCTATGAGGAATTGAAACATGTGCAATTTTTGTGCAATTAATGTGCAATATGTGCATTTATAGCGTACCCCTGAGAAAGAAATCCAGGCGCGAGGTCTGGAAATGTAAGAAAGAGAGATTCTTCGCGGAGTTTACACTGAACAGAGTGAATGTGCTCAGAATGACAAGAAGGGGAAGCGTTTGGAGCGTTTAGAGCGTTTAGATCGTTTGGAGCGTTAGGAGCTGCGCTGGAAGAAAGATCACCCCCACCTTAATCCTCCCCCCTCAAGGGGGAGGAGAAGAGGGGTAAGGGCGGAGAGCAAAGGGCTAAGGGAGAAGCGTTTGGAGCGTTTAGAGCGTTTAGATCGTTATGAGCGTTGGGAGCTGCGCTGGATGAAAGATCACCCCCACCTTAATCCCCCCCCCATCAAGGGGGAGGAGAAGAGGGGAAAGGGGATGGATGTTGTGCATAAAGTTCTTGATTATTACTGCAGGATATTTACAATTTGATGATTCAGCAGATTGGTTTTTGAAAATCTGGTAATGTGTTTGTAACGGTGTCAAATCTTTGTATTTTGAAAAAGCTTGACTGAACAACCAGGTTGGGTAAAATAGCAGCAGGAGAAATATGAAGATAAATTGTTTTGTTGTCGGCCCAATTTACACAAATTGCTATGTTGTTTCCTGTGACCAAACCAGACAAGCGGTTGTCATCGACCCGGGATTTACTGATACAACAGATGGAGCAGAGGTTCTTCAAAAAATAAAGAATATGGAGGTTAAATACATTATAATTACACATGGCCATTTTGACCACACAAGCGGTATTACGGTTTTGAAGAAAGAAACAGGTGCGGAGATCCTGGTCCACGAGAAAGATGCAGATCTTCTGCCGGAACCGTGGAAAGGAATCAGCGAAATCATAAGTAAAGGCGAGCAACCTCCCTGCCCTGCATGCGGTTCATTATCTGTGCATCTTACAATTACCGCAGACAACAAAAAAGCGAATGTGAAATGCGATAACTGCGGGTTGAGTATAGAGTTTCTTTCTTCGCCGCCTGCTGATATAATGCTTAAAGACGGAGACAGTATAGAATTCGGAAACTGCAAACTTCAGGTTATTCATACGCCAGGGCACAGTATGGGTGGCATATCCCTGTATAGTGAAGAAGAAAATACGCTTTTCAGCGGTGATACACTTTTTGCCGGTTCTATCGGCAGGACAGATATATTTCGTTCTTCCTTTGATGAAATCATAAGTTCTCTTAAGAATAAGCTGATGAAATTACCTGATAAGACGGTTGTCTATCCCGGACATGGCGATACAACGACAATAGGTAGAGAGAGAAAAACCAACCCTCATCTGGTCTGATCCGGTTGAGGGCGGAGCGGGAGTCAGCCCTGGAAAGTGGAAACTGATTTTACTGCTACTTGACCTTTACAATCTTCTGCACAATCTCACCGTTTATCTCAAGGAAGTAGATGCCCGGTCCTGGATTAGAGGTGTACAACCGCCGACCGGTTATATCGTAAATTCTGCTCTTGCCGTGTTTCGGGAGCTGGATCGGACCGGCGATGATCGTCGCCGTCGGATTTGGTCGCTTTATCGGTTTCTGCACCACTTCTTCAACTCCCGGCACGCCGTCGAACATTTCATTCCAGGAGTACCAGAGTTTAGGCTGGGTATGGGCGGGTTGACAGCGGCGGACGTATCCGGATGATTACCGGAGTTGCTGATCGGATGCAGGTTGTTGACAATAAAGAGGGAAGTGTGTAGAATCTGGAGTGCTGATTATTAAAAAGGAGGTCTTATGAAATCGTCATGGATTATTTTTTTCTTGCCGTTTCTGGTTTTCGCGCAGAGCGGTACATCGGGCGGATTGACCAGGAATGTCATCGAAGACATTCAGGGATCTGTCCGGCTCAGTAAAAGTGAGTATGCGATAATGAACGCCGTCACCAACAATAAATTATCAGAACTCAGTTTGAATCGTTCTTTCTTTATCAAACACAACGACCTTTTCAGCCACCGCATCAAGACAAAGGGGATCACCGATCAGAAGAGGAGCGGCCGATGCTGGCTTTTCGCCGGCTTGAACATGCTGCGTCCCGGAGTTATTGAAAAATATAACCTGAAGAATTTCGAATTTTCACAGAGCTATCTCTATTTCTGGGATAAACTGGAAAAAGCCAATCGTTTCCTCGAATTCATTATCACTTCTTATGACCGCGGGTTGCTCGATCGGGAACTGGTGATCTTTCTTGAACGGCCGGTATTCGACGGCGGCTACTGGTCTTATGTGGTCAACCTGATCGATAAGTACGGTGTCGTACCCAAGGAGGCGATGCCTGAGACCTACAACAGTAATAATTCCTGGGTGATGAACTCAATCATCTCACGCAAACTCCGTGAAGACGCCGTGCTCTTGAGAAAGATGGCGCAGGAGGGTAAAGATGTGCAGGAGTTGAGGGACAAAAAGATTGAGATGTTGAAGACAATCTATAAGATACTGGTTTTGAATCTCGGTGAGCCGCCCTCAGAATTCATCTGGCGGTACGAAGATACAAAGGGTAATGTATCGGCGCCGAAGAGATATACACCTGAAGAATTTTACAAAGATGTTGTCGGTGTCGATATCAGGGATTATGTCGCTCTTTTCAACTATCCGGGCAAGGTGTATAATCGTCTTTATCAATGTGACAACGTGCGCAATATCTTCGAATATTCCGACCCGGTCTATATAAATCTCGATATCGAACAGCTGAAAGAGCTCACGAAGAAATCAGTGCTCGATGATGAACCGGTCTGGTTCGCCTGCGACATCATCAAGGACAA
This sequence comes from candidate division WOR-3 bacterium, assembly GCA_011052815.1. Classification (NCBI taxonomy): domain Bacteria; kingdom Pseudomonadati; phylum Caldifarciminota; species Caldifarciminota bacterium. The sequence goes on from DRIG01000029.1 coordinate 4,164, forward strand.
GGATTCAGAACACGGGATTCTTTCCACCAGAATACTCGATTACAGATCGTTATACGGACTCGAAATGGAGTTGAACAAGGAGGCGCGGATATTATTCCGCGAGAGTGCGGGAAACCATGCAATGGTCTTCACCGGAGTCGATCTGCAGGATAACAGACCCGTCAAATGGTGGGTCGAGGACAGTCATGGTAAGGAGAGGGGTGATAACGGACACTGGGTGATGTATGATGATTGGTTTGATGAATACGTTTATGCGGTGATCATAAACAAAAAATATCTGCCCGGCGAGTTAAGAAATATTCTCAAGCAGGAGCCGATACATCTTCCGCCCTGGGACCCGATGGCATGCCTGCTTAGAAACATCGAGTAACTGTTATGTAAAGGCCGGAATCAGGTGGTTGAACTTTGATTATTTGAAGAGGGGTCCCTGCGGATTTTTGAGTTTGAAGTGTTCGTAGGCGAGCGGCGTTGCTTCTCTGCCGCGCGGCGTCCTTTTTATAAAACCTTCCATTATCAGAAACGGCTCAAAGACTTCCTCAATGGTCTGGGCGTCTTCGCCCACAGCTACTGCAAGGCTGTTGATACCGACCGGCCCGCCGCTGAACTTTTCAATAATCGTCTTTATTATTTTTTTATCCATTTCATCGAGGCCGCGCTTGTCCACTTCAAGTTTTTCGAGTGCGTAGTTGCATATCTCAATGTCGATGATCTCTTTTCCCTGTACCTGGGCGAAATCCCTTACTCTTCTTAAGAGACGGTTGGCGATCCGCGGGGTGCCCCGCGCCCTTGTTGCGATTTCCCGGGTCGCCTCGTCCGTGATTTTCAGGTCCAGTATCTTTGCGGAACGGGCGATGATATGGAAGAGGTCCTCAGCCGGATAATAATCGAGCCTGAAGCTGATACCGAATCGAGAACGCAACGGTGAGGTGAGCAGTCCGGAACGGGTCGTTGCACCGATCAGGGTGAAGTGGTTGAGGTTGAGACGCAGCACCTTGGCGCCGACCCCTTTATCCTGCATAACATCCAGGCAGAAATCTTCCAGAGCGGGGTAGAGGTATTCTTCCACCGCCTTGTTTATCCTGTGGACCTCGTCGATAAAGAGGATATCAGCGGTATTCAGGTTGCTCAGGATGCCGGCGAGGTCAAAGGGCCGTTCCAGGATGGGTCCGGCTGTCGGATAGATATTGGTTTCCATCTCCCTCGCAATGATATGGGCGAGGGTCGTCTTACCCAGTCCGGGCGGTCCGTAGAGCAGGATATGCTCAATGGGTTCCCCTCTTTTCTTCGCCGCCTTGATGAAGACCTCTAAGTTTTCAGTTATCTTTTTCTGGCCGATGAATTCGGTCAATTTTTTGGGCCGCAGGGTTAATTCATACATCTCCTCGCCTTTGAGGAGTGTATTGCTCGTCATCTTTTCCATATCATTTCCTCAATGCCTGTTTTACGAGTTCTTCCAGCGTGAGATTCTGGGGGAGTCCCTTTAAACGCTGGAGCGCCTCGCTGCGGCTGATTCCTAAGGAACAGAGGGCGTTCACCGCTTGAGTGAACAATTTCGGGGTTTCGTCGAATTTCAGTTTCCCTTTTAACTCAAGAATGATCTTGCTTGCGATCTTTTTGCCGATCTTCGGAACTGACGAGAGGAGCTCGACATTTTCGTTCTCAATGGCTTCGGATATCTCTTCAGGTGAAAAAGAAGAGAGCAGGTTCAGTCCTGACTTGGGTCCTACACCGGAGACCGAAATCAATTCTTCGAAGATCTTCAACTCTTCTCTGGTGAGAAATCCATAAATGAACGCCTCGTCTTCCTTGAAGATACATTTCGTGTAGAGGGTGATTTCTTCCTCTTCTTTAATCTGTTTAAAGGTCGAGAGTGGGGATTGGATCAGATAGCCGATGCCCGAGACATCGAGAATAAAGAATGGAGGAGTTTTTTCATAGACCTTACCGGTCAATCTGCCGATCATAATTTTCTACTCATCCTCCTTAACGCCGTGTAGGCGATCGAGAGGGCGTCTGTCGCATGGTTACTCATCTTCTTTTTCTCGAACATAAAGACCCTCTCGACAAAATAACGCACCTGGGCTTTCGACGCCCTTCCGTTGCCCGTGGTCGTCAATTTGATCTGGGTCGGAGTATATTCGACTATCTTTATCTTTTCCTGAAGAAGCGTGATGATTATCGCACCGCGCAGCTCTGAAGAACGGATCAAACTCTGGATGTTTTTGTGATAAAAGACTTTTTCGAGTGCGGCGAAGTCGGGTTTGTTTTCTTTTATAAGTTCTTTTATCTTCGTGCAAATTTCGATAAATTTTTCGTGAATATTATTTTTTTTAGACCTTATCGTCCCTGTGCAGACACATCTCTCATCCTCTACAATACCGTAACCGGTGGCAGTAATACCCGGGTCTATTCCAATGACCTTCAACCTGATTGAGATGATATCTTTTCCATTACAGCGTCCGGGATATCGAAGTTGGCGTAGACATGCTGGACGTCTTCAAGTTCATCAAGCGCTTCGTATAGTTTTAAAACCTTTTCGGCTTCTTTCTCAGACAGCGGCACCGTGCTTTGCGGAGTCTTGGTCAGTTCACTGCTTGCGATTTCAATGTTGTTATTCTGCAGGATATCTTTGACCCTGGAAAAGTTCTCAGGCGAGGTGATGATTTGATAAAAGTCCTCTTCTGTTTTTATATCCGTGGCACCGCCTTCCAGTGCATACGCGATTATTGTATCTTCTTCGTATTTCTTTGCGTCTACACTGATAATCCCCTGGGCATGGAACTGCCAGGCGACCGACCCCTGACTGCCGAGACTGCCGTTGTGTCTGGAGAGAATATGTCTTATTTCACCGGTCGTGCGATTACGATTGTCCGTGACGACTTCAATAAGAATCGCGACTCCATGAGGTCCGTATGCCTCATAGGTCACTTCTTCAAGGTGCTGTCCTTCGAGTTCGCCGGTGCCGCGTTTTATGGCACGTTCAATATTGTCGTTCGGCATATTGAGGGCTCTTGCTTCTTCAATCGCAGTGCGAAGTCTCGGGTTGGCAGTGGGGTCTCCGCCTCCATTGCGTGCCGCTACGGTAATTTCCCGGATTAATTTGGTGAAAAGTCTTCCTCTTTTTGCATCGGCACTTGCCTTTTTCCGTTTTATTTTCGACCACTTTGAATGTCCAGACATATATTTTCTCCTTTTGATAATATTAATCAAAAAAAAAGACAAGTCAAGACTGCATAGCAGGCTCCTGTTTTACTCGATCTTGATTTTTTATTCGATTTATTTACACTTAAATAATGGGACGGATAAGGACTGCGATCTTCTCTTCAGGTGTTGTCATGGTCATCGGCCAGACCATTATGATTCGAGAGGCGCTTGTGCTCTTCGGCGGTTACGAGCTTGTTTCCGGAGTTCTTTTGTGCTTCTGGCTGCTCTGGGGAGGCCTGGGAAGTTTTATTTTTTCAAAGATAAGATTGAAACACCAATCCGTGAATGTTTATGCATCGCTGCTTATCCTGCTGGCTCTTTCTCTTATCTTCTCGATTACTTTTATGAGATTCGCATTGAAACTTTTCTCCCTGCCTTTCGGCGAGGTGATCGGTCTGGAAAAGATCCTGGAGATATCCTTTTTGAGCCTGGCTCCGACCTGTATTATATTCGGCGCACTCTATCCCGCCGCTTCGAGAATACTTGAACCGGCAAAGGTCTATCTTCTTGAAGGCCTGGGTGCCTTTCTCGGTGGTCTCTTACTTACCTTTATCCTGCTCCTCTTCCTGCCTCCTTACGCCATCATCCTCATTGCAGTGGTTCTTTTAGGGGTCTGCGCATGTATTGTAACGGCGAAACCGGGACTTCTGGTCTTCCCGTTTTTGCTTCTTTTCCTTTTTATCAAGATCCCTGCTTTTGAACTGACGATGCGCCGGGTTCAGATGCCCGGCCAGAATCTGCTCGCTGTAAAGGAGTCGAAATACGGTATGATTGCAGTCACCCGGACAGAAAACCAGCTGAATTTTTATACAAACGGCGTGTTCGATTTCACCTATCCCGACCTCTATACCAGTGAAGAGGCGGTTCATTATTCTCTTCTTCTGCATCCGGCACCGCAAAAGGTTCTGCTCGTGGGAGGCGGAATCGGAAATTGTATAAAGCAAATATTCAAACATCCCGATGTCAGGGAAGTGACATACCTTGAGCTCGACCCGCTCTTTTTCAAGATGGGTGAGGAATATATCAGAGAGAGGTTGACTTCAGTCCCAGGCTTGAAGGTGATATTCGGAGATGCACGGTTTTTCATCAAAAATACCACTGACCGCTATGACGTGATTATCATCAATCTGCCGGATCCGATAAATGCTCAACTCAATCGTTTCTATACAAAAGAGTTTTTCTTCGAGATCCGTCGGATCCTTGAACCCGACGGAATTTTATCGATCAAGATCACGGCACCGCCGGATATCGTCAGTCCACTCTTCGGCCAGCTCCTTAATACGATCCATCGGACACTCGGTTGCTCTTACCGATATAAGGTCTGTCTTCCTGCAGCGCGTATGACATTTATCGCATCAAACCATCATCCGATTGACACGGATGGTCTTGCACGATTACTTAACCAGAGGATTCAGGAGAGGCATCTTGATCTCAAATACGTCAATGAATACTTTTTCCTTTACAATCTCACTTCGGAGAAATTGAATTATTTAAAAAGGCGTATTCAAGAATCCCGGGGCGTTATAAATACAGATCTGAAACCGGTCTGTTATTATTTCACGACTATCTTATGGGGCGGCGTCGTATCCGGCGGTTTGAGAAATCTCTTTATCAGACTCTTTGCACTCAGCCCCTGGTGGTTTTTCGTTCCCCTGATTTTAATTTTTGTCTTTTTCAGACATAAATCAATGGTCTATATATCGGTGTTTTCAATGGGCGCGAGTGAAATCTCCGCCGAAGTGATTTTGATTATCCTCTTTCAAACTTCATATGGATATTTATATGGATGGATCGGCGGTATCATTGCATTCTATATGCTGGGGCTCGCCCTCGGAACAATCCTCTATCTGCGCTCACCGTTTAAAAAGGGGAATTTGGTCATCTTGCTTTCATACGTCGAGTTCATCACCGCACTCTATTTTATCACGATCATCGGAATTTCCCTTGTCAAAATCCCGGGCACGAATCTTCTCATTTCAGTCCTGATATTCATCGGCGGCGTCCTCGGCGGCATACATTTTCCATTGAGTATTGATATTTTGAAGAAGAGGGCGGCGGGGATACTTTACGGCGTGGACCTCATCGGTTCAGGACTCGGCGCCCTGATAACGGCGATCATCTTCATCCCGATCCTGGGTATTGTCTTCACCCTTTTTATCTTTACGGTCTTGAATATCCTGATTGCAGTGGGGTTGAGGACGGTCTGAAACAGCTGTTTATTTTTCCGTATCGACCAATCTGCTCAGTGCTTCCTGATACCGTGCCACGGTCTTTTCCACGATATCGGGCGGCAGTTCCGGCGGTGGTGAATTTTTGTCCCAGTCAGTGCCTGACAGATAGTCGCGCACGAACTGTTTATCAAAAGACGCCTGGGAACCACCCGGTTTATAGAGGGCAGGGTCCCAGAAACGGCTTGAGTCCGGGGTGAAGATTTCATCGATGAGGATTATCTTTTCATTAATTCTTCCGAATTCGAACTTTGTATCGGCGATGATGATGTTGTGTTCCCGGGCATAATCGTGTGCGAAATTATACAGTTCAATACTCTTCTGTTTGATGAATTCCGCATCCTCTGTCGGGATGAGTTCTTTCATCTTTTCAAAGGTTATATTTTCATCATGGCCGGTATGTGATTTTGTCGCAGGCGTAAACAGGGGAGAGGGTAATTTGTCACCCTGTTTTAGATTATCAATCTTTAATCCACCGATCATCCCGGTCTTTTGATAATCACGCCAGCCCGAGCCGGCGATATAGCCGCGCACCACACATTCCACGTCAATGGGTGCGGTCTTCTTCACCAGCATTGATCTGCCTTCAAGTATTTCTCGGTATTTTGCCAGCTCTGCGGGGTATTCTTCGATCCGGTCCGTGATGAAGTGGTTTTCAATGATTCCCTGAGTCGCCTTGAACCAGAACACAGATAGTTTATTCAAGATTATCCCTTTTTGCGGAATGAGGGTGGGCAGGATATAATCGAATGCGGAGATGCGGTCGGTCGCGACAATGAGATATGTTTCGCCGAGGTCGAATATTTCACGCACCTTGCCGGATTTCAATTTCTTTATGTCGGGAAGAACGACTTCGCCTATCGGTTTACTCATAGAATCTTATATCCTTTACTGCACTGAGCACCGCGAAAATCCTTTCGTTATTACTCTCAGGATCGATCGGTGTGAAGAAAAAACCCCGGCGCTGCGGTGAATAACCCAGGGTTAATCCGTAGAGCACTTCTCCGTCGACGAATTCGACCTTTACTTTTTTACCGATCAGTTTCTGGTCTTTCACCTGATCAAAGGTCCTCTTCACCACGGGTCGGCTTTTGTCGAGTCCGCCCAGTTCTTTTACAAAGAAGACCGCTTTGAGGGCGGCCATCTTCACGGCGATGGACCGGTCTCCTCCATCTTCTTTGACGACGAGATGGAATACATCTTTACCGGGCTGGAAATCGGTTGTGTATCCTCTTTTGACCTCGCCGTCGAGGTAACGGACAACCACTTTATTCGGCATAGGCTATTCTATTCATTATGCCTGCCATGTCAAGGGTGAAGAGAAACCGTAAATCAGGGACTTGACTTATGCAGAAGAGAATAGTATACTTACACCAGGAGGTGGCCGATGGATAAGATTAAAGTCGTGGCGGTGATTATCGGGTGTTGCATGGTCCTGTGCCCGATTTACGCCGGTAATACAAGATTCTCAGGAATGGGTGATCTCGCCTTTTTGTTTGAAGATGATTTTTCCAGATTTGCTCTCTATGACTTCGCCGGGATTTCAGCGGCGTTTTTTGAATACGATTCTGTGTCCAGCACTGCATTGCGCGGGTCAGGGCTCTTTGAGTCGTGGCGTGATGATTCCCTTACATACTATGCACTCGGTGACGCAATTCCAGATAAGCTCGTGGAGTACGCGCCGGTCGAAGCGATCGCCTTTTATGATACAATACCGGTATTCGGTCTTATCCCCTGTGAATTGGTCTATGAATCGCGGCGCACCGAGGAGACCTATAATCAATTCGGAGAGATGTCTGAACCCCAGGCATGGGGTCTGCGATTGGGCTATTCCCAGCTTGAACGCCGCATCGAAGAAGAAATAGATTATCTGAGAACACCGTCTCTGTATCTTGTGTATGCAAAGCCTCTTTCTGATAATCTGAAGCTGGGTATATCCGGAGACGGCTTTTACGGAGTTTACAGTTCACAGGATAATACAGACAAGGTTACACTCTCGCCTTTTGGAGGCGGTGGAGGAATCAGTTACAACAACGGGATTCTGGCGCTGGGTATGAACCTCGAATATCACTATCCGATCTTCAAATATGAAGGGCCTTTTGCAGACGAACAGTTCAGCGGCCATGCGGTCTCACCGGTGTTCGGCGCACTCCTTGCATTCTCAAACATAAAGTGGAGTAGTGCATTGAGCTACAGATGGGTTAAATTGAACGGCTCTTCAGACGGTAACAGCATCGGAAGTTTGAAGATAAAAGGATATTCTGCAAAGAGTGTGTTCAGGATGAGCTCTTACTTTCTACGCGCTGCAGGATTTTTTGAATATCACAACAACCTTCCTCTGTATATCGATGAGAACGACAGTATCTGGTTTGAGACCGGGTACAGTTCTTACAGGTTCGGCGGCGGTCTGGGGATAAGTTTGACCAGACTGACAGCCGGTTTTGAAGGCAGGTATGGTCGGTCTGAGTCTGATGATCGGGTGGCGGGAACAGTGAGAAGATCGAGCGATTACGGAGTCCGGATCGGTGCTGAACTGGAAGTCGTCAGAGAATTTTTCCTGAGGGGCGGTTATAATTACAGTGAATTTGATCCCGACCTGGAAAATTCGAACGGCATGAATGATCATACGGTCACCAACATTCTGACCTGCGGTTTCGGTATCAATCTCTTTGCGGATTCACGCATCGACTTCGCCTACAATTATAAACAGAGCCATCTGATGCTGACGGACGAGCGGGTGACAGATCACATCTTCTTTATCTATCTGAAACGTTTTCTGGGGTTGAATGAAATGTGATCGTCTTTCCGACCCTATTGACGGAAAATCAATTATGTATATAATAAAAATAAGGAGGAGGTCCTTTTTATTCGATTTCCGTTTACGAAAAACAGAATTCAAAGAGAAGGTATGCTAACTGAGATTTGGTATAGAAAGCATAGGAGGTTTTTAAAAACTTGGATATCGAGGTTCATAAGAAAGTGAGGGTAAGATGAGCAAATTTTTATATCTGATTTTTCTTTTTTTAACACCCGCTGTCCTGTTGAGCCAGATCCCCGGTAATATCGTGGTCTATCCTGATTCTGAGAAGATACCGATATCACCTTATCTCTTCGGCTCCGGTGATGAGATGACGGCCTGTTTTTCGCCGCTTGCAGACATCCAGCCTTTGATTACCGCGACCCGGCCTTCACTTTTGCGCTTCGGCGGGATCGGCGCCGAGTACTTTGACTGGCAGGGTGATTCTCTCGGTGGTCTGTTCTATCTTGACTTTTTTGATACATTGATAATCCCGTCTCCGGTCTATTTCGGTATCGACAGTTTTTTACGCATCTGTGAGGCGATCGGTGCCGAGCCCATCCTCACGGTCAATATGCAGATCGGAGATACGGCGCTCGCCCGTAATATGGTGGAATATGTTAATGGAGATACAACGACGCCCCTGGGGAACTTACGCGCCCATCGCGGACATCCGGCACCATATAATGTTTCCATCTGGAGTCTGGGTAATGAACCCGATATCGCCGGAGGCCAGTGGCCTGTTCCTCCCTGGGGTTACTGGACGTTTTACCGCCACTACAACATTCCTTTTTCAAACTGGTCCTGGCAGGATTCCGCTTTCTGGACGCCGCAGGATTTTGCAAGTTTGATTCCCCTTTATGTGAACAGTATGGAGAACGCCAGTCCTATTCCTCTTGAGTTTATCTATTCCATCGCCGGTAATCCTGCATGGGTCAGACCGGTTATCGAGCCCAATATCAACCTGATCGATTATCTTGATGTTCACTATTATCCGAGCAGTGCCTCTGATACCATAGCTGATACGACTGATTATATAGAATGGCTCAGAAAGTCGGATACGATATTCGCCGCAGAACCGTATATCCAGAGCTTCAGGGATTCCCTCAATGCAATCGGTGCGAGCAACATCGAACCGATCGTGCTTGAGTACAACGCCGGTATGATAATGATTCCCGATCATCTGTGGTGGAACTATCTGACAGGACTCTTTATCGCCGATTGTATCGGCCACTGGATGCATGCAGGCCTTAAGATGGCGGCGGTCTACAGCATCCATGAAGGAGACTCCAGTAATCCGGGGGATTTCCCATATTTCGGTGTGATCAGGGGTGATACGGCAAGTCGGCGCATGCCTTCCTATGTGCTGGAGCTCTATAATACATACTTCGGAGATACACTCATATGCGCCTTTTCCGACCACAAAAACACCGGCTACGGTATAGAGTGCTGGGCTTCAAAGCGCTCGTCAGACAACAGATATGCACTGGTGGTCGTTAATAAAACCCTGGACACGACTTATGCGATGACCATCCAGATTCATGATTCCATCCAGTTGTATCGGCTGCGAAACATCACCAATAATGCTCCAATCGGTGCTCCATACAACGGGACGACCGGGATCGAGGATCAGGGGCTCTTTGTACCGGACAGCATCCATTCCGGAGTCAGTTATCTTAATCAGGTGTTTGTTCCGGCGAGTGTTTCTCTTTTAGAGGTACTTCCTTATACAGGAATCGCCGAGGAGTCGAAGACAACGATACCTGATTTCAGAATTCCGATGATAGTCAGGAAAGGCGTGGTTCTGGAGGTACCGAGGGGTACTTATACGCTTTATTCAGTCACGGGCCGTAAAGTAGAATACTGGCGTGACACCGAAAAGTTGAGTATTCCTTACCTGCCCCAGGGGATCTATTTTTTAAGGACCGAGCCGGCTGTTTACCGAAAGATTATCATCTTTTAAGGGATACAAGATTGACAAACTCCGGATTATTATTATAATTTTCCGATTACTTTCGAAGAGGTCGGACAGGTTTGCTGAATCGACGGCCTGATTTATATCGAAGGAGGTTATATGATAGACAAAGAGACACAAAGACAGATTCTGGCGAATATGGATGCGGCGGCCGAGCAGGCGAAAGAGGATTTCAAGAAACTGCCCGAAGAGACCAGACGTCTTGCTGCGGCATGGATAAAGAAGTGGTATCTCAAAGCAGGATACAGACGACTCGGCCGTTTTCTTGTAGCATACGCCAAGGAAACAGAGAAGAAAGAAAAGGAGAGATCGTGAAGAAGCTGGGGATCATTCTTATTATTATCGGAATCGCTGTCATGGTGCTGGGGATTCAGCAGACTACGGCGATTCACAATTATAATGCCGCTTTATCGTCCCATGATAATATCAAGAATGATACTTTTGCAATTTTAACAGGCCTTTTCGGCGGCGCCGTTGTCATCGCCGGCTGGATAGTTGCCATAAAAAAGAAACGCTGATCTTTTCACGAGTTTATTCGATTCTCTTCTGAAGTCGTAAAGAACTGAATACAAGGAAGAAGATTCCGAATACCGCAAGTATCATTATTTCTTTATAAATATCGATGATACCGGCGTTCTTCAAGAGAATGCCGCGTACGATAATGAGGAAGTAGGTCATTGGATTGACATATGCTATCCAGCGGACAAGGGTTGGAATACTTGAGATGGGGAAGAAGAGACCTGAGAGGAGGAACGTCGGCATCATCACCGGAAACACCGTGAGCATCGCCTGCATCTGGGTTCTGGAGACCGATGCGGCGAACAGCCCGAAGCCGAGTGTCGTGAAGAGGAATATTATCGAGGTGAAGAAGAGAAGCAGTAGATTCCCGCGGATGTAGATGTGAAAAAGGAATTTTGCGACGGATAATATCAGCACCACTTCGATGAATCCTACAAAGACAAAGGGGATTGTTTTACCGAGAATGAATTCCCATCGTTTCAGCGGTGAAACGAGTACCTGCTCAAGCGTTCCCAGTTCCCTCTCCCTGGAGATCGCCATCGCGGTTAAAAGCGATGTAATGATGAAAAGAATCATACAGATGATTCCGGGAACCATGTAATGAGAGCTCTTCAGTTCTTCATTATACCATATTCTTACACTGGGGGTGATCTTCGGCAGGGACATGGATTGTATCTGCATTAAATTCCGTTCTTCAACGATCTTGAGTGAGAATGTCCTGATTATTTCGAGGATATAATTTTTTATTATCGTCGCGGAGTTGGCGTCTGAACCGTCGCCGATGATCATAAGAGAAGCGGTGGTATTGCGGGCGATCTTTTTCGAAAAATCGGATGGAATTATGATAACGACCTTTGCTTTACCAGTTTTAAGGAACTCTTCGGGTTCAGAGATTGACGTTTGCTCTGGAGAGACTTCAGAGAAGTAATTGGAGGTGAAAAATGAACTGCTTAAAGCACGACTTATGGAAGTGCGGTCGTTGTCGAAGATGACGAGGGTGACATTTTTAATATCGGTCGTGGCTACATAACCGAAGATAATCAACTGGATGATCGGGGATATAACCAGGATGAAGAGCATACGTTTATCTCTGATGGTCTGGATGAGTTCTTTCTTTATCAGGGTGGCGATTATCTGCATCAGGAAATCCTCTTTTTGAACCTTATGATGCTGATACCGAGGAAGAAAGAGGCGAATAAGAACATAGCAAGGAAGTCGCTCCACAGGGTGGTGATGCCGGAGTCTTTGAGAAAGACCCCCCGAATTACATTGAGAAAGTATTTTGCCGGGACCAGATAAGAAAGTCCTCTGAGGATGAAGGGCATACTGCTGATCGGAAAGATGAATCCGGAAAGGAGGAATGCGGGCAGCACCGAGGTGAGGAAGGCGAGCATGGTTGCAATCTGCTGGCTTTTGGCGATGAGTGAGAGAAAGAGTCCCAGGCCGAGCGCTCCGAGGAGGAAGAGGATCGACGCTGTGTAGTATAGAATGATACTGCCTTTGAACGGAACATTGAAGACCATTATCCCGGTCAGAAGCACGAGCGTGGTTTGAAGCAGCCCGATTACAAGATAAGGGAAGAGTTTGCCGAATATCAATTCATGGGCTTTTATTGGCGTGTAGAAGAGCTGTTCCATAGTGCGCCTGTCCCATTCCCGGGCGATGGTCGAAGAGGTGATGAGGGTTCCGATGATCATCAGGATCACGGCGATCAACCCCGGCACCACGAAGTTCTGACTCCGCAGTGAAGGGTTATAAAGAAATTTTATTCGGCAGTCGATCGGCATGCCGGCGTTGAAAGAATACCGTTCAGTGATTATTTTTTGTCGGTAATACTGTGAAGCACCCAGAATATAGCCGAGAAAGACACGTGCCGTGTTGCTGTCGCCGCCGTCGATGATGAGCTGAAATTCAGCCTCTTCACCGCGCGATATCTTTTTGCTGAATCCTTTCGGGATGATGATGACCGCCTTGACCACACCCTGTTTAAGCAAATTCGAACAGGTGGTTCGGGATGAATTCGTTGTGTAGTCGATCTCAAAAGAGCCGCTCGCTTCGAGGGTGTGAAGGAATTCACGGCTTTCTCTTGAGCGGTCGAAATCCACAAAGAGGAGTCGGATGTTTTTTACGTTGAAGCTGACCGTGTAGCCGAAGAGCAGGAGGAGAAGAACAGGCCAGATGATTGCGAAATAGAGCATCCGCGCATCGCGCAGGATGTGAATGATTTCTTTTGTTATGATCGCGGTGATTCTCATAGCTGTTGTTCCATTACCGAGAGGAAGACGTCTTCAAGGGTCGGAGTGATTGCCGTGAAGCGGGTGACCTTCACATTCAGATTCTTCAGTCTCTGTTTCAATTCCGCGGCGTTACTGTCATCTTTCAAGAAGATGTGGAGTGACGAGCCGAATGGAATAATCCGTTCGGCGGCGGACTGTTCAGCCGCCTTTTTGATAAGCGGCAGAGGGGTTCCCTGGACGAGCAGCACTTTTTCTTTTATCCCCTTTTTGAGTTCGGCTGGTTTGCCGAGGGCTCTGATTTTACCCCGTTGAATAAGAGCGACACGTTCACAATGCTCGGCTTCATCCATATAGTGGGTTGTGATGAATATGGTTACGCCCTGTTCGTTTTTAAGCCGATAGATCAAATTCCAGAAACGACGGCGTGATATCGGATCAGTTCCGGCAGTGGGCTCGTCAAGGAATAATATTGAAGGGGAATGCATAAGTGCACAGACCAGGGCAAGGCGCTGTCTCTGTCCCGGTGGAAGTCGGTTTGTAATGGTGTTTTCAAAACCCCCCAACTCTGCGAATTCAAGAGCCCATCTCTTTTTTCTTTTCTTCTCAGAAAGTGATATACGATAGATCCCAGCGAAGAAGTCGATGTTTTCACCTGCGGTCAAATCCCTGTAGAGGGAGAATTTCTGGGACATATAACCGATATGCTGTTTTATCTTTTCGTTCTCTTTAATTACGTCAAAACCCGCGACCCTGCCGAAGCCCGACGTCGGTTTAAGAACCCCGCACAACATCCTGATGGTGGTCGTTTTACCGGCGCCGTTGGGCCCGAGAAAACCGAATATTTCGCCTTTGTCGACGTCGAAACTTACGTTGTTCACTGCGATAAATCCGTTGAAGACTTTCTTCAAATTATCGATCTCAATGATCTTCATATTCCCGTTTTATCACGGAGACGAAGACATCTTCAAAGTTCGTCCCGATACGTTTGACCTGCACCTTCCAGGTTTTCTCTTTAAAAAATTGCTGCAACTTTTTGCCGACAGGGTCTTTAGTTATAAGGTGGAGGGTGTCTCCGACCGGATAGAGATCGAGTATCTGCAGTTGTTCGGGGAAGATGTCGATCTTCATCTTTAAAATATCCGGCCCTCTGAGTTCAAATATGTGATAGGGATAACGTTCTTTTATTCTCAGGGGGTCGTCAAAGAGGAGCAATTCACCTTCATAGAGAAAACCTACTTTTGAACAGCGCTCCGCTTCATCCATGTAAGGTGTCGAGATGATGATCGTTGCACCGTCGTCGATGAGTTCATAGAAGAAATCCCATAGTTCTCTTCGTGATATGGGATCGATGCCGGTGGTGGGTTCATCGAGTAGAAGTAATGGTGGTGTATGGAGAAGGGAACAGATGAGGGCGAGTTTCTTCTGCATGCCTCCGGAAAGATTTTCGGCACGCCGTTTTCGAAACGGCTTCAGGTTCATGATTTGAAGCAGCTTTTCTTTCCGTCTGGTACTCTCTTCATCGCCGACCCCGTACATCTTTGCGAAAAAATTCAGGTTTTCTTCCACTGTCAAATCGTGGTATAAAGAAAACTCCTGGGGTACGACTCCGATCTTCTTTTTCACCGCCTCGGGATTCGCCACAACGTCGACTGCGCAACATTCGATTGTGCCCTGATCAGGTGTGAGAACACCGGCGAGGAGTCTTAAAAGGGTGGTCTTACCGGCGCCGTCCGGTCCTATCAGACCGAAGAGTTCTCTTTTTTCGATCGAGAGGTTCAGATTTTTTATCGCCGATTTTTTATTGAATCGTTTATGAAGCCCGACGACTTCAACGATGTGCATTTTCTAAGATCTCGGCATCGGCAGGCATCCCCGGTAACAATTTCTGCTCAGGATTGGGAATCGTAATCTTAACTGCGAAGACGAGGTCTGCCCGCTCCTCCTTTGTCTGGATGTTTTTCGGTGTGAACTCCGCTTCCCTGGATATCCAGGTGACCCTGCCTTTGTATACTTCGTCGGGGTATGCATCCACATGGACTTCAGCCTCTGACCCCAGTGATATTTTACCGATTTCAGTCTCCGGCAGATAGATTTTCAACCAGGCACGATTTAAATCGCCGATGCGGAATATCCTCGCTCCGACGAAGACCGCTTCTCCTTCTTCAAAATTCCGCGCGAGTACGACGCCGGAGATAGGGCTTGTAATAAAGGCGTTTTCAAGCTGGGTCTTGATCAGTTCCAGGTCGGCTGATACCCCTTCGATATTCTCTTTTGCCTTTTCTTCATTCATCTTCAGAAGTCGGTATTGAAGTTCATAATTCTCCAATTCCTTCTTCGCGACATTGCCGACGGCGTAGAGTTCACGAATTCTTTCCAGGTCTTTTTTGAAATCTTCTTTTTTCAATCTGATCTCTTCTAAGGACAACTTCGCGGCATTTAGACCGGTGAGTGCCTTTCGCTGTCGGGTGAGCAGTTCACGGTGTTCGATGACGCCGAGCGTATCTCCTTTTTCAACGAGATCTCCTTCTGCAGCAGTCAACTTTTCTATCCTGCCGTTGATCCTGGCGGAGATGTCGACTTCTTCCACTTCGATCATACCGGAGCCGGTTATCGCTGTTTTTCTTTCTCCGGTGAAGAGCAGGACCAGTACGGCTGCGATGATTATCAAGATGACGACTATGAGAAAAATTTGTTTTTTCATATCACTCCTCTAAGGACAGAAAGATTGTTATTTCCTGAAACTGCTGTGATTATACACGAGGTTATTTATGCTGTCAACAGGTTTATCACGAATTCCGACGGCATACCACGAGCAATGACACTTGACAGAATAAATAATCTGGGTAGAATATCATTAAGCTGGACCGTAAGTTGGAGGATTTGTAGTATTATACATATCCTTAAAACTTCAGTAATGGCTTGAAAGGAGGTTATGTGCCAACCTACGGAAACGTGAAATGGTTCGACAGTAAAAAGGGTTTTGGTTTCATCGCGAAAGAAGACGGCAGTGGTGATGTATTCGTCCATTTTACCGATATAGTTGGAGAAGGATATCGCACCCTCCATGAAGGTGAGAGGGTTAAGTTTGAGATTACACAATCTCCGAAAGGAGAGAAAGCCACCCAGGTTGAACGTGTCGAACGAGAATAATGTACACGTCCGGTGTAACAGAGAAGCCCCTTAATCGGGGCTTCTCTGTTTTTGCAAATAATTATTGACTTCTTTCTCATCTTATGTAATATGTATGTAATGGCGACTCATCTGGAGAATATAGAAGATATACTTTCTTTTATCGCGAAAGACACCTCTGCTGAAACGATGCTTGATGCACTTTACAAAAAGATTCGATTTCTCGTGGAGCGCTACATCGTTCTCCGCGATGCTGAAAACTTCACCGCCTATTTCAAATTTTTACTTTCGACCGACAAACTGCCCAAGGAGTTGGTTTTCAACAATAAATTGATCCAGGCGTTCATCAATCGTACATATGCCGATTCCAAGGAGGAGATACAGAATTTCCGGGGGGACATTCTGTATCGGTATTTAAGCAAAAGTCTTGTAAAGGGGGCGGAAATCAAAGCCGGTGCCTTAGATGAGTTGGAGAATATCATCAAAAGAGAAAAAGCGCCGTCCCTGGAAATTTTAAAAGAACGTGTCCGCATCGCGATGATTTTAAAATGGCTTCAAGGACCCCTTGAGACCCAGCTGTCCGGCGGCTTGCGGGATTACATTACATTTCTGGCGACGATCTATGGACAGTATAAGACAGACCGGGTGTATAATGTTGATTGGCAGCCTTATGACATCTCCGATGAAGATATGGCGGTACTCAACAGCGAATATGCGGTCTTTGAACTCTCTTTGATGGAAGCGATCAAACTCATCAGGGAAGCAAGAGCCAGAAAGCCGCGTTCGAACAATTACAAAGACCAGTTCCGTATCGTTCTGATAAGCCTTGATAATCTCGTCAGACTGGCCAAGAAAGGGGAACTGGATTCACCCCATGCCTTTCGCGATAAGATGATCGTCGCCACGACCCTCATCTATATCCAGGATGAATTTGTCGAGAAGGACCCGGAATTGAAAAAATTGATTCAACTCTTTGTTTCTCTGTATTATCAGTTCCGGGATAAACATTACACCTCTGTTGAAAAGAAACGGGTGGGGATAAAAGAGTCCTGATCAGTGAAGATAAAAATTCTGAGGATAATAACCGGTTTAGGCCGAAGGGAGAGTTGTATGAGAGAAGGATTTTATTTTGGCGGGGTCGTTTTTTTCTTAATTCATTTACTCTTGTTCTTTCCGACAGCATCCGCCGAAAGTGTCCCCGCTGGTCCGGCATTAGAATTTACGGATGATGAGAACGCCGCTGAAATCGCGGTTGCAAAGATAAAGCCGGCGTTGGTGAGACTCCATGTGGTGACGGTTTACGATGATCAGGGGCGTGAAGTGAAGTACGAGTCGGTCGGGAGCGGAGTGATTATTACAGAAGAAGGACATATCATCACAAACCACCATGTGGCGGGCAGGGCGAAGCGGATAGTGTGTACGCTCGCAAATAAAGAGGAGATTGAAGCCGAATTGGTCGGGACCGACCCCCTGGCGGACATTTCCGTGGTCAAACTGCTGCCGAACAAAAAAAGAAAATTTCCGTTTGCACAATTCGGCGACTCGGATGAGTTGAAAGTAGGGGACAGGGTGTTTGCCATGGGTAGTCCCCTGGCACTTTCCCAGTCCGTGACCTCGGGTATCGTGAGTAATACAGAATTGGTGATTCCCGAGGTATTCTGGCCGTTCAGATTCACCCTCGAAGGAGAAGACGTCGGTTCTCTGGTGAGATGGATCGGACACGATGCAGCGATCTATCCGGGAAACTCGGGCGGTCCTCTTGTGAATGCCGAGGGAGATATCGTCGGGATAAATGAAATCAGTCTGGGTATAGGCGGTGCCATACCCGGCAATCTGGCGAAGAAGATTGCTTCTGAGTTGATTGCTCATGGAAGAGTCCGGCGCAGCTGGTTCGGTTTTGAGGTTCAGCCGCTTTTAAAACACGGTAATCAGAAAGAAGGGATTTTGATCAGCGGTGTCATCGACGGTTCACCGGCGCAGGATGCCGGTTTTTCACCGGGTGACGTGCTTGTCAGATTCAAGGGAAAAGATATCTGCGTTCGTTTTGCAGAGGAACTTCCGATGTTCAATCAACTCCTTATGGATTGCCCGATAGGAGAGCCGGTGGAAGCCGTCGTCATACGCAACGGTGCAGAGATAACTTTACATGTCACCCCGCGGGAACGGGAATATGTGTTGCCGAAGACAGTGGAGCTCAAGAAATGGGGGATTACTGTACGGGATGTCTCTCTTTTTATCGCCAAGGAACTCAAAAGGGATAATCAGGACGGCGTGCTCGTCACCTCGGTGCGGCCGGGCGGGCCCTGTGGTGAAGCGAAACCGGCTGTTATCCAGGGTGATATAATCGTCAGGGTCAATGACCGCTCGATTAGAAATGTAAAGGAACTGGTTGAGTTGACCGAGAAGATCACTGATATAACCCCCATGCTGGTGACCTTTGAACGGAAGGATGAACGCCATCTTACTGTTGTCGAGGTGGGCATCAAAGAGGTCGAGGCACAGGGTGAAGAGTTGAGAAAGGCATGGCTCGGTGTGGCGATACAGGTGTTGACAAAGGATATCGCCAGGTCACTCGGCATTGAGGGTTGTAAAGGCGTACGAATTACCCAGGTTTTTAAGAAGACACCTGCTGAACGTGCGGGGATCAAGGTGGGAGATATAATTGTGGCGGTTGACGGCGATTCTGTGTCCGCCACCAATCCTGCGGATATCGATGTCTTTCCGGTTATGATACGAAGGCACAAGATCGGTTCCCGGGTTGTACTTACAGTATTACGTGATGATAAAAAATTTGATTTGACCGTGGAACTCGGAAAGTCACCTGTTCCGCCGAATGAGGTGAAACGCTACCGCGACACGAATTTTGAACTGGTGGTGCGGGATATCGCTTTTATGGACCGCGTGGAACAGAAATGGGACGACAAAATGAAAGGGGTGCTGGTGGATGAGGTGAGCAGTGGAGGCTGGGCAGCACTCGCCCACTTAGCAGTGGGTGATCTGATCGTTATGATGGATAATAAGACCGTCGCCGACGTCGAATCGTTCAGACGGATTATGTCTGAAGTCAAAGAGAAGAAGTCGAGGAGCGTGGTGCTGCAGGTCATACGCGGCATCCACAGTTTCTTTATTGAAATAGAACCCAATTGGGAGCAGGGAAACAGGTAGGGCACCAGGACTGGAGGTTGAGATGAATGAAGATTACAAGGAAAGTATAGAGTTTATGAGAATATGGTTCTTTATATTCTTCATCGCAATAAATTTTATCCACGCCGATGAAGCAGCCGAAGCAGCCCGGAAGATCGTTGAGGAACGACAGGATGCGGTTGTGATGATAAAGGTCGTTCTGGAGATGCATGACTATGAAAACAAGGCAGAGGTTCTGGGCACGATTATTGATCCTTCTGGTTTGGTTATATTATCATTGTCGAGTATCGATCCATCCGCTATGACCTTTGGTCTGGACAGTAAGACGAAGATAAAATCGGTTAAACTGCTTCTCTCCGACGGTACCGAGGTGCCGGCCAAGATCGTGCTGCGCGACAGGGATCTGGATATCGCCTTCCTCAGGCCGACGGAGAAGATCGAAGGTAAAATAGACTGGATCGACCTTAAGGAGAACTGCCGACCCGATATGATGGAACAGGTTGTTCTTATATCACGTCTGGGAAGTGTTGCCGGTTACACTCCCTATGCTTCGATATGCCGTATTCAGGCGATCGTCGAAAAACCGAGGATGCTTTTTGTGCCGGGCTTCAGCGGAATATTTGGTGGATTGGGAATCCCCGCCTTCAATTTGAGCGGCGAGTCGGTCGGGATACTTCTGTTGAAGGTCACCAACCCCACCCAACTTGATATGGGCGGTATCGGAGGTGGAATACAGAGTATGGGTATGCTGCCGGTTATCCTTCCTGCAGAAGAGATTATTGATGCGGCGAGCCATGTTCCTGAGTCAGGAGATTAGAAGATATAGAAGAGGGGAAGAAGAGCCGATCTATGTATCGAACAGTTCTTTCTTGAGCAGACCGTATCCGTCAAAACAGGTCTTTGTGGTGAGTAAAATAGTCAGATTGATCGCGATGGTCGTGGAGACGAAGATTGCGATCATTATGGCGATCTGGTATTTGATGGCAAGCAGCGGAGAGAGTCCTCCCAGAATCTGACCGGTCATCATTCCGGGTAAGAAGACGATACCCATCGTCGCCATTGTGGCGATTGTCGGTTGTAGAGCGGCGCTCAAACTGTTTCTCAAGTAAGGTAACAGGGCTTCCATGACCGTGGCACCGACCGAAAGTCTGTATAGATACCGCTGTTCATCCCGTCTTATGCTTTTATAGAAATCGGTTATCCCGATGATGTTTCCTCTTAATGAATTTCCCAGAAGCATGCCGCCGACGACCACAAAGAATCTTGCATCAAGGATATTTTTCAGATTCAGAACAAAGGTCGTGAAATAGAGGATAACGGCGAAGGTGGCGATGAGGAATGAAATACAGGTGGGTAAAAAGAATATCTTGAATTTCAATTTTACTTTCCTGGTTACATTGAATGTCGCGACGACGATCATGACGACAAGCCAGAGGATGTTCACAATGGAGGAATTGAGGAGAAAGAGGTATTTCAAGAAGATCCCGATGAGTACGAGTTGAATCGCCATCCTCGCGACGGAAATCAGGGTGGTTTTGATTATACCCAGTTTGGTGATGATGCTTATGACAAAGGGTATTATGAGGAGGAGGGAGCACAGAAATAATGAAAAATTCGAGATGTCGGGTGTCTGCATTTTCAATCTCCGATCTTTATAATCTTCAAACCGGGTTGATTGAGCCAGTGTCGGTCATGGGCGATGGCGAGGACTGTCCAGTTTTTGTTTCCGATGAAGTATTCTATAACCTTTTTTTTAAGTTCGTTGTCCAGTGCAGAGGTCGCTTCATCAAGGAGGAAGATATCCCGGTTGAGGAGGACCGCGATGATGAGCGCTATCCTCTGTTTTTCGCCGCCGGACAACTTCTCGTAATCGTCGTCGAGAATATCTTTTTTTAATCTGAAAAAGAAGAGCAGTTCTTTCAACCGTTCTTTATCAAAAGGCACATCGATGTTTGTTTTATATGAAAAAATATTCCGAATCAGATTGAAGACATTACCACCGCCGATATCCAGGTCCTGGCTGACATAGGCGATCTTTTTTCTGAGTTCCCAGACTGTCTTTTCATTAAGCGGTTTTCCCAGAAAGTATATCGAACCCTTCTGAATTTTTTCAAAACCGAGCAGCAGTCTGAATATAGTCGTCTTACCGATGCCTGATTTACCGTAGATGAGCAGCTTGTCGCCTTTTGCAACGTCGAAGTTCAGATTCTTGATGATTGTATTGTTGTTGAAAGTGACTTCAAGATTCTCGAATCTAATCATAGATATTTTCTTTCCTCGTGATTTCAGTTAAGTATACGGGTGATCGTGCCCTTGTCAAGGTGATAGCCTGACATCTCACATCCCTTGACTTTTCAGTGGAATTCAGTGGGATTCATTATTATTTTATATAAGTACAGCTTGACTGTTTTTGTAAGATAGATATAATAATCCCTATATGAAACTGAATGAATTACAAAAACAGGTTGTTGGACTGGATGCAGAAGTTATTTTGCTCGACGGTTCAAAAAGAAGATATGTAAACTTTGACAACGCAGCCAGTACGCCGCCGCTGTTGCCCGTGCAGCAGAAGGTTAATGAATTCTGCAGATGGTATTCGAATGTTCATCGAGGCACGGGTTTCAAGTCGCAGATATCCTCGTGGGTGTTCGAAGAGGGCCGCCGAATGATAGCCGACTTTGTCAAGGCGGACGAAAAATCGAGTGTGATTTTCTGCAAAAACACCACCGAGGCGATAAATAAACTCGCCAGCCGGTTCTGCTGTCCGGCGGCAGGTGAAGAAAAGCCGGTCATCCTGACGACAATCATGGAACATCATTCCAATGAGCTGCCCTGGCGCAGGGTCGGAAAGGTCGTCCATATCGCTTTGAATCCCGACGGAACGATCAACACCGCTGATTTTGATGAAAAATTGAAGAAATACGGGGGGCAGGTGCAACTGCTGGCTGTGAACGGCGCATCCAATGTTACGGGATATATCAATCCGATACATGAATTCGCCCGAAAGGTACATGAAGTCGGAGCTCAGATCGCGGTCGACGCCGCTCAACTTGCACCCCATCGGCCCATTGACGTCAAACCGAGTGACAGTCCTGAACATCTCGATTATCTTGCATTTGCAGCGCACAAGATGTACGCTCCTTTCGGCATCGGAGTACTGGTGACCGCAAAGAATCTTTTTGAGATTCGTGATCCTGAATATGTGGGCGGAGGCACTGTTGATGTGGTTAGTCTGGAGAGCGCCTACTGGAAAGATCTGCCGGAACGCGAAGAAGCCGGCACCCCGGATATCGTCGGTGTGATCGCACTTGCTGAAGTGATAAAACTGATTGAAGAAGTCGGTTTTCAGGAGATCATCGCGCACGAGGCTGAACTTACGGCGTATGCACTTAAAAAACTTAATGCAATGCCCGAGATAATTATCTACGGCGATAAAAACCCCGAGAATGCAGCCCAAAGGCTCGGGGTGATTTCATTTAATGTGAAGGGTGTTCATCATGCCCTTGTCGCTGCGATCCTGAGTTATGAAGGCGGTATCGGAGTACGTAACGGATGTTTCTGTTCTCAACCCTATGTGAACCATTTACTCAATATCAGTTCTGAAGAGCAGGAGGAGAACAAGGCGAGAATTCTTGCACGCGACCGTTCAAAGGTACCTGGAACGGTTCGCATCAGCTTCGGTATGTACAACACCAAAGAAGAGATTGATTATTTCTGTGACGTCCTTAATATGATTATCAAACAGCAGTATAAAGGAAAGTATGTGATGAACAAGGAACGGGGTGAGTATTATCCCGAAGGATTCAAACTCGATTTCTCCACTTATTTTCAGTTTTAGTCTTTATTTTTTGAGCCTTGTTTTCTGGGCGAAAAAGACCGCTCCGTAGATTAAAAAAGCGAATCCATACATAAAATAACGCAGTTCGTAATTCAACCCGAATAACCGGGTTATAACAGCAGGGTAGAAAAAGAGTGTTGAGGCAGCGAGCAAGAACGGAATTTCATACCATCGGTTTTTGGTGAGAAACCATCCCTGAACCGCGTTGGAAAAGGCGAAGGCGCCGAAGACCGCCATCGCGAAAATCAAGAATCCCTGGAAAAAGTTATTTATTCCGAAGAGCACCAATTCTGAATTGAAGATGAACATAAACGGAATAACAGCGGTTCTCAGATCATAACTGAATCCTTTTATTCCCGTGGGAATGGGGTCGGATTTTGCGATCGCCGCCGCGCTGTACGCCGCAAGCCCCACAGGCGGGGTGTCGTCGGCGAGAATTCCGAAATAGAAACAGAACAGATGTGCGGCGATCGCCGGGATATAGCCGATCCCGGCTTTCTGGCTCAAGGTCATAATGACGGGGACCGTGATCGACGCCATCACGATATAGGTGGCGGTGGTCGGTAATCCCATTCCGATGATCAGACTGGCTACGGCGGTAATCAGAAGGAGCAGGAATATATTACCGGCGGAGATGATTTCCACGATCTGCACGATGAGACTGCCTATGCCCATTGTGACGATGCCGACGACGATCCCGGCGCATGCCGTCGCCAGGGCGACGGTGAGCATATTGCGTGAGCCGGCGATGAAACCGTTCCCGATTGTTTTTATCGACGTGATTATTCCATATATTACACTTTTTTTGTTCTTCAACGCCCGGGTTGTTTCACGGATAAAGATGATCACCATCAGAACGACGATTGCATTGAATGCGGCGAGTTTCGGAGTATGGCGCAGAACCATCAGTTCGTAAATCAACATAAAGAGGGGAATCAGATAATAGAAACCGTTCTTCAATACCGTGGTGAAATCAGGTATATCGGATTCAGGAAGTCCTTTCATACCGAGTTTTGACGCCTCAAGGTGGGTGAGATAGAAGAGGGCGAAGTATGATACAAAGGCGGGGATTGCAGCCGCCTTGACTACATCGAGATAAGGAATACTCAGGTATTCGGCGATGATGAATGCGGCGGCACCCATTATCGGCGGCATCAGTTGTCCGTTTGTGCTCGCAGCCACTTCGGTCGCCGCTGCGACTTTCGCCGGATAACCGACCTTCTTCATAAGGGGAATCGTGAATGTTCCGGTTGTGACGACGTTGGCGATACTCGAACCCGAGACAAGGCCGGTAAGACCGCTCGCCACCACAGCGGCTTTCGCCGGACCGCCTTTGAATCTGCCGAGCAGGGATATTGCGAGGTCATTGAAGAAGTGGACTGCACCGGCACGCTCGAGCATCGCGCCCAAGAGCACGAACAGAAAAACGGTGTTCGCCGAGACATCAAGGGGAATACCATAGATGCCTTCGGTTGAAAGCGCCACCTGACTCAGATATTTTTCTAAGGATACTCCGCGCAGGGCAAAGACCGACGGCAGATAAGGACCGACAAAAGAGTAGATCGTAAAGAGGATTGCGATGAGGACGAGGGGTATGCCGATGGCACGGCGTGATGCCTCAAAGACGATGATTATCAGGAGAATACTCATTACAATGTCGCGGACCCCCGGTATTCCCGCGCGCATCGATATACCGGTCCAGTCCAGTACAATATAGAGGACGGTAAAGCAAGCGACCACTGCCAGGAGATAATCCAGCAGCGGGATGTATTTTTTTGAATTCAAGAATTTGATTTCACCCCTTCTTTTTAAGAGAGGGATCGTAAGGAAAACAAGCATTACGGCGAAGGCAAGGTGGACGGCCCTTATCGTGATGCTGTCAAGGATGATGAAACGGGGGAGGGCGAGCTGGAAGAGCGCCCAGCCGATCGAGAGCGCAGCGATTACGATCCTGTCGCTCTTTTTGTCGGTTCTGAGTTTACCGGTTTCTTCTTCGAGAATCTCTTTTGCTAACTCGAGTTTGCTGGTTCGGCGCATCCTCTGTCTATTCAATAATCAGTTCCGGTGCGATGTATCTGTCCAGGCCGACCTCTTTATAGTATTTTAATGCACCTTTATGAATGGGTGCGGAGAGCCCCTGCAGCATATTTTCTTTGGTCAGGATTTTATATGCCGGATGGAGCGATTTGAATTCCTCGAAATTTTCAAATACTACCTTGGTGATTGCATATACGAGGTCCTCATCGACTGCGCTGGAGGTGATGAAGGTCGCCTTGACGCCGATCGTTTCGATATCGTCGGTGTTCAGGGCGCGGGGATAGAATTCATGGGGGATCACCGCCCTGGCGTAATATGAATATTTTTCAAGCAGTTCGTCTATCGCCTTGCCGGTGATCGGCACGATGTAGACCTTGATCCGACCTGATGTCGCTTCTTTTATGTTGCCGTTGGGATGGCCCACCGTATAGAAAAAACCGTCAAGTCGTTCATCCTGCAACAGCCCCGGTGCCTCGACCGCCTTTACGTATTCCGCAAGGATGTCTTTTTCCGTAAGTCCCGCCGCGGCAATGATATCCTTTGAATTCTGGAGTTGTCCTGAACCGGGATTTCCAAGATTTATCCGTTTTCCTTTTAAATCGGCGATTGTCTTTATCCGGCTTTTCTCCGATACCACCAGGGTGATCGGTTCAGGATGGATTGAAAAGATCGAACGCAGTTCTTTCTGGGGACCTGATTCAGACCATTCTGCCAGGCCGTTGTATGCCTGGTACTGCCGGTCTGATTGGGCGATTCCGAATTCCATATCGCCTTTTATGACCGCGTTGATGTTGAAGACCGAACCGCTCGTTGACTCGACGGTTGCTTTGATCTTGAATTCATCAACTCTTTTGTTGAGCATTCTGCTGATCGCGCCTCCTGTGGGGTAATATAAGCCGGTCACGCCGCCGGTGCCGATTGTTACAAAAGTGAGTTTTTCAGAACCACAGCCGTTTATCGAAACGGCGGTGAAGATGAAAAGTATAGTTAAAAAAAATATTTTTTTCATAATTTCACCTCCGTGAAGTTTTTATACCCATTTTTTATTTTATCCACATCACCGTTGATGTCAATAATCGCTTATTCTGTTGATTGATATTGACTGAATCGATAATTGATATAAAATAGCTAAGGAGTTATGGAAGATGGCACAGGAGCGTTTGCAGAAGATTCTCGCCCGTGCAGGTGTTTGTTCACGACGCAGGGCTGAAGAATTGATACTTGCAGGTCGGGTTACAGTCAACGGCAGGGTGATTAAGAAACTCGGTACAAAGGCGGATGCGGCGAAGGATTTCGTCAAGGTGGACGGGAAGTTGATCCACGGCGCACCGTCGAAGCAGTATTATATGGCGTATAAACCAATGAAGATGCTGACGACCCTCGCCGACCCGAAGGGGCGTCCCACAGTGGCTGATTTATTGGCGATGAACAGGATTCGGGTGCGTGTTTTTCCGGTGGGACGGCTCGATTGGGACGCCGAAGGTTTACTTCTCTTCACCAATGACGGCGAGCTTGCAAATAAGATTATGCATCCCCGCAGCCATCTGCCCAAGACCTATCTCGTTAAGGTTAAGGGAAAGCCTGATGAGCAGGTTCTTCGACAGATACGCACAGGTGTCAGGATCGCTCCGCGTACTACGACTTTACCTGCTCGGGTTGATATAGAGCGCAGGACAAGATCCAATACCTGGCTGGTGCTTACATTGATTGAAGGGCGTCAGAATCAGATAAAGAGGATGTTTGAGCGGCTGCACCATCCGGTTTTGCGCATCAAACGGTCGGCAATAGGACCGTTGAAGTTGAAAGGGCTGAAACCCGGTGGTCTTCGGGCACTGAGCCGGCGCGAAATCGAACAGCTCAAGAGTTCACTTGAATAGGCATATATAAAGATTACTTTAAACTCAACTCTTGACATATATGTATATATAATTATAATATAACATAAGATTTAAGTCTTTCGAGGGTTGATTGAGCCGTTTTGTGTTCAAGATTAAAAGCTCCTTTTTGACACAGAACGGTCTACGGAAGGAGGAGATATGAGAAAGACCCTTGTTATACTCTTTCTTATCGGATTAAGCAGTCTGGCTGCTGCTGCCTGGGAGTCCATCGGACCTGAAGGGGGATATATACGTTCATTAGTGGTCTCAAGTAGTGACGCCAATTTGATTTATGGAGCGACATACTATTCTCCGTGTAAAATCGTAAAATCGACCGACGGCGGTGAAACCTGGAACCAGGTGGGTTCTTACGGAAATACGAACTACTGTATGGCGATTGACCCGAATAACGACAATAATCTGTACGCCGGTACTTATTATTATGTATACAGATCAACCGACGGCGGTGTTTCGTGGAGCAGCAGTACGACCAATGGTGTCTATGTCTACGGTCTCGCCGTGAATCCCGCGAATTCATCAATCATTTACGGTGCAGGAAGGAGATACGTCAGCACAGGTAATTATGCGATGGCATTTTTGAAGAGTACAAACAGCGGAGTGAGCTGGACTACTACAGATATTGTCAGCGGCGGTTATTGTTATGGATGGTGTGTTGCTGTTGATCCTTCTTCTCCGAATACTGTTTATGTGGGAGGTTCCAGTTATTCAGGGACATATACACCAAAGGTATTCAAATCGACCGACGGTGGTTCCACCTTTACCGAGGTGTTCAGCGGCAGTGCCGGTTACTACGTCTATTCAGTGGCGGTTCATCCCGGCAATTCAAATATCGTCTACGTCGGGACTTATCTGGATGGAATATACCGTACAACCAACGGTGGTTCGACCTGGAGTAAGGTTCACACGGGTAATTACAACTACCGCATGGCGACAACTCCGGCGGATCCTGATCTGGTGTTCAGCAGCGGTTATTATTATGTCTACAGAAGCACCAATGCCGGTGCAAGCTGGAGTACGGTGACGTCCGGATTACCGACAGGCGGTACTTATTACGGACTGGCGATAAATGCAATGAACGCCTCAGAGGTCTATCTCGGCGAGAGATCGGGTGTTTTCAAGAGTACCAATACGGGAAATTCCTGGTATGAATCGAATAACGGGCTGCTCCTCGCCGACATCATCGCACTCAGAGCCGCTCCATCTCAGCCGTCCACGGTCTATATCACCTTTGAAGACGTCGGGGTTTATAAGACAACAAACAATGGTTCAGAATGGAACAAACTGCCGAGTTTTTCAAGCTGCGGTGATATGAATGATTTCTGGATTCACAACGCAGACCCCAATACCGTCATTGCAATCGAAGGGCTTGGCTGAGGCACTGCCCAGGCTTATAAAAGCACAGACGGCGGGTCCGTCTGGTCAATGAGTGATTCAGGTTATTATAATACCGGCTATGCATTAGCCGGTGATCCTAACAACAATTCAATCTGCTGGAGCAGCGGTGATTACTACACCGGCAGCGCGTATGTAATGGCTGTTTCCAAGACGACGAACAGCGGGACGAGCTGGATAAGGTATAATCTGGGCTCCACTT
Source organism: candidate division WOR-3 bacterium (assembly GCA_011052815.1). NCBI lineage: Bacteria > Pseudomonadati > Caldifarciminota > Caldifarciminota bacterium. Next base: position 32,764 of record DRIG01000029.1, read on the forward strand.
CGGGTGCGACATATACGGTGGCGGTTGATCCGTTGAACTCGAACGTCGTTTATGCCGGAGGATATGAAAGCAGTGCACCGGCTGTATACAAGACGACGAACAACGGTGCGAACTGGAGTAAGTTGCCGGCGACCGGTTTATCAGGTTATGTTTACAGTCTGGCGGTCGATCCGGTGAATACGGATGTTCTTTACGCCGGGACACTCAACGGTGTTTATAAATCGACGAACGGAGGATCCACCTGGTCAAGCACAGGATTCAGCGGCGGCAGGACCAATGCGCTCGTCATCGACCCGGATGATAATGCTACTATCTACGCCGGTACTTCCAGTAATGGTGTTTATGTAAGTACAAACAGCGGCGCCAGTTGGTCACAGATGAATGAAGGGCTCGGAACATTTGATATCGAATGTCTGGATATTAATCCGGGAATGTATCTCTTTGCAGGAACCAATGGTAAGAGTATGTACCGCTGGTCTTTGTTGGTAGGTACAGAAGAGGTGGACAACGACCTGAATGGAAATTTCGGTCTTTCCGCAACACCCAATCCAATGAGACAGAGAACCGTATTTCAGTATACTCTGTCAGAAGAGAGCAGGGTGAAGTTATCTGTCTATGATGTGCAGGGAAGATTGGTCAAAAATCTCGTCGATGAAATTCAGCAGGCCGGAGTTCATCAACTTTACTGGAACGGACGGGATGACAGGAATGTGCGTGTTCCAGCCGGTGTCTATTTCTGTAAGTTTGCTACCGACAATTCGATTTCCTTGAAAAAACTTATCATCTTAAAATAACAGAAACAAGGCTGCTTCCTGCTTTTCAATACAAAAAAAACGGAAGCAGCCTTGACTTTATCCGTAAACTGATTAAAATAGATCATGAAGAATATCGCTGTTTTAGTCTCCGGCAGAGGGACCAATCTTCAGGCGATCATCGATAATATTGAGAACGGTACATTGAAGGCGTCGCTTGTTTGTGTGATCAGTGATAATAAGGACGCCCCGGCATTGGAACGGGCGAGAAAACATAATATCGAAGCCCTCTATATCGACCCCGGTCCGAAGAAAACGTGGCTCATTCCTGAGGTGGAGCAGAAGTATGTGGAGGCGTTGAAAGAACGGAAGGTTGACCTTGTCTGTCTTGCAGGATTTATGAGAATATTGAAGAAACCGTTTCTTGAGGCGTTCGCCGGCAGGATTTTGAATATCCATCCGGCACTCTTACCCTCTTTCCCCGGACTTGATGTTCAGCGTAAGGCGCTCGAGTACGGTGTGAAATTTTCCGGCTGCACGGTTCACTTTGTGGATGATACTGTGGACGGTGGTCCGATCATAACTCAGGCGGTTGTCCCGGTGCTTGATGATGATACACCGGAAACACTCGCCGCCCGCATTTTGAAAGAAGAACACCGGATTTACACTGAGGCGATAAATCTTGTGCTTTCCGGTAAGTACAAAATCATCGGAAGAAGGGTGGTAAAGAGCGGTTGATGAGTTTCGCCGGTCTTTTCGGGCGGTTAGCTCAGTTGGTTAGAGCGTCGGTCTCACATACCGAAGGTCATGCGTTCAAATCGCATACCGCCCAGTAAATTCAAGGGCTAAGTTTTTTGAAAACAGACGACGGACAAAGAGGGGTAACTGCCCGTCGCTGCAGACAGTGGGTTAAAAAGGAGGTATTATGCACGGTATCTGTCATATTGAAATTCCCACAACCGATCCGCAGAAGTCAAAGGAGTTCTACAGTAAGATTTTTGACTGGAAGATGAACCAGGAAATGGGGGAGTATATAACCTTTTCCACTCCGGACAACGACGGCGGTGGTTTTACGACCGACAGCAAACCGGTTAAAGACGGTGTGGTGCTTTACATCAAGGTCGAGGATATAAACAAGAAGCTTGCAGAGATCAAAGGAGCCGGCGGCCAGGTGGTCAAAGAGAAGACAGGTATTTCCGAGGAGTACGGATATTACGCACTCTTTACCGACCCCTGCGGCAACATCATGGGACTCTGGAGTAAACAATAGTTTAAGGAGAGAGGTTCTTGTGTTTTTCTGATTCAGAGAATTATAGAAGAAGATGCGGCTTCCTGAAGATTATCTTCAGAAAGCCGCATTATTTATTATACTACTTTATAAGAACTAATTTCTGGATATAAGATGTATTGCCGAGTGTGAGACGGGCAAAGTAGATTCCGGCACTCTGTTTTCGTCCTTCGTTGTTTTCTCCATTCCACTGGATCTTGTGGATACCAGGGGATTGGGTCGTTCTGACAAGTTCCTTGATAAGTCTGCCCTGAATATCATAGATGGATAATGTGACGACTCTCTCTCTGGAGAGTTGATAGGTTATCGTAGCGCGGCCCTGTGCAGGGTTGGGCATTATATAGAAGAGTTCTTTTGATATTCTGTTTTCCTGTTTTTCGTCGGCACCCACCTGAATCGACCAGCGATGGATTCCGCCGTTCTGTGTTCCGGCATAGAGATAGGTGGACTGACTGACACCGAGACAATTGATCTCGAGGTCAGTAAGGCCTTCGTTTATCTGGGTCCATGATGAACCGCCGTCAGTACTCCAGTACACGCCGTTGCTTTCAGTCCCGGCATAGACACCTTCATATATCGCTGAACCTCTGTTCACAATGACCGCATTCGTCTGTCCGCCGGGACAGGCGGTGCTTGACCAGGTGTTGCCTCCGTCGGTTGATTTGTAGCAATTGATGCTCGTTCCGGCATAGATGATATTGGTGTTGTCAGGGTCGATCGCCAGAGAGTAGACGGTTGTGCCGGACAGACCGGTACAGGGCAGTTTTGACCAAGAATTACCGCCGTTGGTTGTTTTATAGATCGCCACACTGCTGCTTTCGTCACCGCCGGCATAGACGATATTTGAATTTGTCGGGTCGATGGCTACGGCATTGGTGATTCCTGAACCGGTGGCAAGGTCATAGCGTATCCAGGTGGCACCGCTGTTAGTGGTTTTGGAAACGGCCATTATATAGATGGTGCCGGTGTAGTGATCACCGCCGCTCCAGTAGATTGAAGGATTATTCGGATCGGCGACTAAATCACCACCCGTGTTGTAATAACCAGGATCGGTTAGTGACCAGACGGACCCGCCGTCTGTGCTTTTATAAGCTTGAGCAGTACCTCAGCCGAGCCCTTCGATCGCCATCACATAATCAGGGTCATTGTACTTGATTGCAATGGCACACATATCACCGCAGCTTGAAAAGGAAGGGCAGAGGTTCCATTCGGTTCCGCAATCGGTTGTTTTATAAACTCCGATATCTTCCACCTGACAATATACGGTTGTGGGATTTGAAGGTGCCGCGGTTGCCGCGACGACCGGTAAGCCGAGTTCAATACCGTCACTGCTTAAAAACCAGTTTGAAGCACTGTTTGTGGTTTTAAATACTCCTGCCCGGTTGGCGACAAAGACCATGGCTGAATTAGTCGGGTTTACAGTAAGACCGTAGTTATAACTGCCGCAGAGTCCGTCTTCCTCGGCAGTCCATGAGAGCCCTGCATTTGTACTGCGCCGAAAGTATGCATAGCCTGAACAATAGACATAATTAGGATCCGCTGGTGAGGTGGCGAGGCGGTAATTGTAGTTGTAGGTGGATACTTTGCTCCAGGTAGAGCCGCCGTCGGTCGAACGGTATATTCCATCGTAATAGGTACAGGCGTATACGACATTGGAGTTTGTCGGATGGACCGCAACATCATAGACGTAGTAACCCACGGTGTTTGAATAGACCTGGCTGAAGGTCGCACCGCCGTCAGTGGATTTGAATATCTTGGGCTCGTAAGTGCTCGTGTAACCCGCACCGCCGCAGTAGATGATATCAGGATTACTGGGGTCGACACCCACTCCATAGCCGTAACAATATCCGCCGCTCACCAGATCGAGTGTAGTCCAGGAAGCGCCGGCGTCCGTGCTTTTCAGGAAGGTCATTGCATAATTACCCGTACTGATATATTTTCTGCCGCAGCCGTAGATGATATTGGGGTTTGTCGGATGTGCTTCGAGGTCATAGATATAGGTGTTCGTGATGCCGGATGACGGAGTCCAGGTCACGCCGCCGTTGGTTGATCTATATACGTAATAATAATAAGCGGCATAGAGTACACCGGTGGAGCTGATCGTCATACAGTAGTTATAGCTGTTGAAAGAACCGACCTCATTCCAGGAGAATCCCGCGTCTGTGGATTTGAAAACTCTGGTCGGGCTGGAATATGATGTGGCATAGAGGGTATTATTGTCGACGGGCGATATTACGATAGAACGCATATAGCCACCGCATGGTCCGATTGTCTCCCAACCTGCATTGAGCAGACCGCACATTCCGATAAGAGTCAAGACTACCAGAAGTTTTTGCATAGATCTCCTCCTTTTTCAGCCGTCAAGTTCGTCTCCAAGAACCATAATGGTTCCCGATTACTTACAGGGTATTTTCACTACCCTCAGACTTAAGTATTATGTTATTGTATACAATTATATATATAATTAATTAATTGTCAAGAAATAATTAATCTGACTCCTCTCCACTTTTTTCTTTTTTATTTAAAGATCCTTCTTCTCCGTCATTCCTTCGTTACACTCAGGACGACGTCTGAGCTTGTCTTCTTTCTCTGTCATTCTGAGTGAAACGAAGAATCTTTATCAGTCATTAGTCATTGAGATTCTTCAGTCGTCTGCTTGGGGCAGACTCCTTCAGAATGACAAAAGAGCGGACAGAGGGATGATAAAAAAGTGGAGAGGACCCAGATAATTAATGGAATGATATTACAAGAATTTAAAAAATCTTGACAACACGAAAAATTTTGTTATTATTAACAGTAAGAACGGTAAGGGTTGAAAAATTATAGAAAAAGGGAGGCTAAAATGATGTACATCGCGAGATGCTTTATTGCCGTTGGCATTATTACAACTGCACTATGCGAGAAAATCTACTTCCTGGTTATTATCAAGAAAGAATAGATACAAAGGATCTTCCCAGTGGTATCTATTTTGTTGTACTTAGACAGGATAATGACAAGGTTAGTAAGAAATTTTTGCTTGTGAAATAACTCCGATATTCTAACTCGATGTCAGGTACTTGTTTCGTCCCTCAGAATAATCTGGTGCAAAAAGCTCAGTCTTTCTGTTCCGCCTTCTCTTTTATTTTTTGAATTGCGGCGATTGCGGCTTCTTTTGTGTCATATATGTTCGCAGTCATCTTAGCCTTCATTGAAGTTGTTCTGACGGTCATACGTGCCCAGTCATTTGTTCCCCAGCGTGCAAAACCGAGGAGATAATGGCCTACATTGGCGCGTGCTCTTTCACCGTAATATTCCGCGATCTGCGCCCTGACAAGCAGGCCGTCGATATGTGAAACCATATAGACTTTTTTACCGAGTTTTTCAAAGAATTTTCTGTATTTTTCAAAGAAATCGTCTACATCCTCACGGGTCTTGATTTCTCCTTCATCGTCGGTAAAGACAATATTGAGTTTTGGGTCATATTCAAATTTTACTTCTCCAGGCATTCTTATATCCTCCCTTTCCTGTAAATAAATATCAAGCGACTGGTATTACTATTTTATCTAAAAAATTTACTTTGTCAAACATTTTGCGCCATTACTTCTTTTAAGGCGTTGAGTGCGCTGTCGATGTGCTCCGGAAGGATCCCGTAGTGGGTGACCATCCGGAAACGAAATGCACCGGTGCGTAAAAATTTGATGCCCTTTTCATTCAGCCTGGTCACCAGGGCATCGGGGTTCAATCTTTTATCGATGAGGTCAAAATAGACGATGTTGGTCTTTATCCGGTCGATCTCAATGGACAGACCCGGTATCTTTGCGATTCCTTCAGCCAGGCGTCGGGCGTTTATATGGTCTTCTTCAAGACGTTCCCTCATCTTTTTTATGGCGAGTATGCCCGGTGCGGCGATGATGCCCGCCTGGCGCATACCTCCGCCCACAATCTTTCGGGTACGGCGTGCTTCAGCAATGAATTCTTTTGAACCGCAGAGCATTGAGCCTATCGGCGCGGCAAGCCCTTTGGAAAGACAGAAAGAGACGGAATCGACATTGCGGGTGAATTCCGTGGGTTCCTTTTTCAGGGCGACGGCGGCATTGAAGATTCTCGCTCCATCGAGATGGATGCGGAGTTTATGCCGACGTGCGAGTTCGGCTACTGAGTTTGTATATTCAGGTGTCAGAGGGGCGCCGTAACAGGAGTTATGCGTATTCTCCAGGCAGATAAGGCGGGTGCGCGGCCAGTGTTCATTTTTGCCGCGGATTGCACCTTCAATATCTTCCAATCTTAATGTGCCGTCGGGTTGATTCGGGATTATATGGGGATGTATTCCACCGAGCGCGGCCATTCCTCCTGCTTCATTACGGAAGATATGGGCTTCATTGCCGAGGATCACCTCTTCACCGCGGGCGCAATGGGTGAGCACCGCGACGAGATTTGCCATTGTTCCGCTCGCCACGAGCAGAGCGGCCTCTTTACCCATAAGTTCGGCAGACAGTTCTTCAAGTTTGTTTACTGTCGGGTCTTCATGAAATACATCATCACCCAGCACCGCATTGAACATAGCCTGACGCATATCATCGGTCGGCAGGGTGACGGTATCACTTCTCAGATCTATGATCTTCATTCTTCGACTCCTTATTTAATTATATTAAGATTGCACTATTTGTCAAATAATTTACTCAGTTCTTTACTGTATTTCTTCGCCTGCCTGTAGCCGAGTCTGATTGCATCTTTCGCCTTTTCAAAACGGCTGAGACCGATCTCAGAGGTATTGATGTTTATCAGCAGACCTTCCTTTAAATGTTCTGCCTGCTGCACAATCAATTGTGAGGTTGTGTATTCGACTATCCTGGTGAGGACGTCTTTGATGGTGTAATCTCTGCCACTTGATTTTACGGTGCTGATTTTACGCTGTTTATAATCAATTCTTTTCAGGACATTTACGGCGATGATCTTTGTGGCTCCCAGTTTGAGGGCGGCGGTGATCGGAACAGGGTCGACAAAGCCGCCGTCGACAAGCATCCTGCCTTCAAAAGAATAAGGGATGAAAAGACCGGGTATTGAAATCGCCGCCCTGACTGCCTTGAGCAGGTTTCCCCGATCAATGATGATTTCACAGTTCTTCTCAAGATCGGTTGCGACCGCGGCGTATCTTATCGGTAATTTTTCGATCTTTTTCCCGGCGAAATACGGTTTGAGATATTCCATTATATGGGCGTCGTGGATGAGCCCTCTTGTGGAGAGTCGAAAAGGAAAGAGCCATCTTTTCTTTGCGTTGGTTATCTGAAGGGCGATCTTTTCGATCTCCGCGGCATTGAATCCTGCGGCGTAAAAACCACCGATCAATGCGCCCATACTCGCTCCGACGATGAGCTGCGGCTTGATCTTCTTTTTTTCCAGAAACTTCAAGACGCCGATATGGGCATAGCCTTTGGCTGCTCCACCACCGAGTACAAGAGTAAACATATCAGATTATATAGGGATTTTTCTTTAAATCAAGTCGCATTCCAAACTTTTTCTTGACTTTTTTTTGAAAATATGCATAATTATTTTCTATGACAAGGGATTATGCAATCAGGATATTACGTGAGAGATTAAAGAACAACAATCTTTTTAAACACTGTCTCGCCACTGAGGCGTGTTTAAGGGGATTGGCTGAACATCTCGGAGCCGACGCAGATAAATGGGGGCTCGCCGGTCTGGTGCATGATATAGATTACGAAGAGACGAATAAACAGCCTGCAAAACACGGACTTGTCGGTGCCGAATATCTGGAGACCCTGGGGTTTGAACCGGATATCATTCATGCGGTAAAAGCCCACGCCGGCCATCTTTCTCCGGAATCTCAGCTGGATTGGGCGTTGTTTGCGGCTGATCCCCTGACCGGTTTGATCGTCGCTGCGGCGTTGATGCATCCTGACAAGAGCCTTAAGGCGCTGCCTCTCGACTTCGTGCTCAGACGGTTTAAGGAGAAGCGTTTTGCTGCGGGTGCCAATCGGGAACAGATCCGGACCTGTAAGAATCTCGGTCTGGAACTGGAGGAATTTGTTGATATCTGTTTGAAATCGATGCAGAAGATCTCGGATGAACTCGGACTATGAAGAAGACATATACTTTTGAAAATATTATTTTGAATTTGAAACAGTACTGGCAGAAAAAAGGTTGTCTGCTCTTTGAACCGTATAATTCCGAAGTCGGGGCGGGGACATTCAATCCCGCCACCTTTATCCGGGTCCTTGATAAAAAACCGTGGAATGTCTGCTATGTTGAACTTTCAAAACGACCCCGCGACGGCAGATATGCTGAGAATCCCCATCGGGTTCAGCAGTATTATCAGCTTCAGGTCATAATGAAACCCGCTCCCAGGAACATCCAGAAAATGTATCTCGAATCTCTTCAGTCTCTCGGTTTCAAATTGAACGAGCATGAGATCAGATTCGTCGAAGGCGATTGGGAGGCGCCGACCCTTGGAGCCTGGGGACTCGGCTGGGAGGTATGGCTTGACGGTCTTGAGATCACTCAATTCACCTATTTTCAACAAGCCGGCGGTGTCAATCTTCAGTTGATTCCGGCTGAGATAACTTACGGTCTGGAAAGAATCGCCGTGATTTTACAGAATGCGAAGTCCATCTTTGATCTGAAATGGAATGACGAATTGACCTGGGGTGATGTTTATCGGCAGAATGAGATTGAATTTTCAGAATATAATTTCAAGACAGCGGATTCGAAATTTTTAGTATCTCTTTTCAATGAATATGAAGCAGAGGCATTGCGTATTTTTGAAAAAGGTCTGGTGCTTCCCGGTTATGATTATACGATAAAGTGTTCGAATATTTTTAATATCCTTGAAGCAAGGGGAGCGATAAGTATCTCAGAACGGGCGAAGATGATCGGTCGGGTGAGGGCTCTTGCGAATCAGGCGGCACGGCTCTATCTGGAAAAAGAAAGATCAGAGAGTGAAGAAAATGATTGATTTTTTATTGGAGATCGGGTTCGAAGAATTTCCGCCTTCTTTTCTTAAAAAGTCGGCACAGGAGCTTTCCGACGGCGTTGTGACGCTTTTAAAGAAGAAACATATTTTTTACCGGTCGGTGAGGGTCATATATACACCGAGACGGATCGGCACGCTTGTGCTCGGTCTGCCCAGGAAGCAGAAACCCCAGATCATCGAGATCCAGGGTCCGCCGAAAAAGGTGGCTTTTGATGAAGACAATAAGCCGACACAGATGCTCGTCGGATTTATGAACGCCAACGGCTTGAAACAATCCCAGCTGTCCATAAAGAAGACCAAAAAGGGCGAGTATGTCTGTGCCAAGAAAGAGATTGCGGGGATGCTTACCGAGGATATCCTGTATGAGGAGGTGCCCGGGATTATCCGTAATCTCGAGTTTCCCAAGACGATGATCTGGCCTGATTCAGATATGAAATTTCCGCGGCCGATCCGCTGGATCGTCGCCCTTCTGGACCGCAGGCCGTTGAGGTTCAAGCTTGCCGGTGTAAAGGCGGATCGTTATTCTTCACCCAATCAGCATTTTTCATTTAAACCGATCCGTCTTGAAAAACCCCGTGAATACCTGAACTTTCTCAGACACGGAGGAGTCGTCGCCGACCCGGCGGAGCGGAAGAGGATAATCCTTAAACGTTTGAAACAGGCCGCGGCTAAGCTCGAGGGCAAACCGATATACAGTGATGAGATGATAGAAGAGATAAATTGTGTTACAGAATATCCTGAGGCGGTCACCGGTGAATTTGATTCGAGCTATCTCGAACTGCCCGAAGAGGTCTTGAAGACCGTACTCAAAACCCAGGGGAATTTGATATGGATGAAACCGACGAATAAATTCATCTGTATCTTCAGTGCGAAAAAGAAAGCCCTCCAGAACGTAAAGCAGGGGTTTATAAACGTCGTCGCCGCAAAACTTTACGACGCCCATTTCTATTACAAGAACGATCTTAAACAGGGATTGAATAAACTTTTGAAACAGACTAAAGGTATGACCTGGATCAAGGGACTGGGGAGTTTATATGACAAATCGGTCCGTCTGAGTCAGGTGGTCGAACACTTTAAAAAGGTGGAAGGAATCGACCTTGAGGTGCTGAAGCGCGCCGCCCTGTTGTGTAAAGCAGACTTGCTTTCCGAGATGGTGCGGGAAAAGGACTTCACCTCATTGCAGGGGATTATGGGCGGCTATTACGCCCGTGCAGGCGGTGAAGATGAAAGAGTGGCACTTGCGATCAAAGAACATTACCTTCCGACATCCGCCGGTGATCGACTTCCTGCAACAAAAGAAGGAGCTGTTCTGTCCATCGTCGATAAGATCGATAATGTGGTCGGTGCCTTTCTCAGCGGAAACCGACCGAGTGGTTCTTACGACCCCCTGGCAGTACGCAGAAACGGCTATGCGGCGGTTACTTTAATAGATAAATTTTTAATCCGGATTTCGCTTTTTGAAATAATCGAAGCCCTCCTTGAATTTTACAGGAAAGAGTTCGATAAAAGAATAATCTTTGATTTTTTCATGGAAAGGGTGACACGTTTTCTCCATGACAGGAAATACAAATATGATGAGATAAAGGTGATTCTCGCCGACTGGAAAGGTGATGTCGTGGACAGCCGGATGAGGGCTTCCGCCCTTAAAGAATTCAGAGACAGACCCGAGTTCGTTAAACTTGTGATCGGACAGAAAAGGGTCAGGAATATCTTGAAGGGTGCAGGCAAGGTCGGCAGGGTGGATACCGCTTTATTGAAGGAAGAGGCTGAAAAGGTCTTATATGAAAAGGGACTGCAGACAGAGACCGAATTGAAGGAACTCTTCAAGGTATGTAATTACCACGGGATTTTGAATCTACTTTTGGATATGCGCCCCCACATCGATAAGTTTTTTGACGATGTACTGGTTATGTGTGAGGAGCAGGATTTGAGGAACAACCGTCTTGCACTGGTCCGTTTCATTCATAAACTTTTCTTGAAGTTCGGCGATTTCTCGGAGATCGTCATCGAAGGAGAAAAATAACCGAGGTGTTCCATTAAAAAGATATTTTTCGATCGGCTTAAAAAAGAAAATGTAGGAGAGGTGATCGAGGTCTTCGGCTGGGTCGACAGGGTCAGGAACCTTGGTGGTTTGCTGTTCATCGATCTAAGGGACCGTACCGGCATGCTTCAACTTGTTATCGATCCCAAAGAGCATCCTGAAGCGGTTGACCTCGGAGCCCAGGATTGCATTCGTGCAACAGGGATGGTGCGGGAGAGACCTGAAGGGCAGAAAAATCCTAAGTTGACGACCGGTGATATTGAACTTGACGTGGACGGTATGGAGGTGCTTGGCAAGTCGAAGGTGCCGCCTTTTGTCGTTGAGAACGACGTCAAAGCCGGCGAAGAACTGCGTTTGAGATACCGTTATCTTGATTTACGTCGTGAAACGATGCAGAGGGTGATTATCCTGCGTCACCGGATAGTCAGTGCGATGCGGGAATATCTTAACAATAACGACTTTATCGAGATTGAGACCCCGATACTCACCCGAAGTATGCCCGAAGGTGCACGCGACTACCTTGTGCCTTCGAGATTGTATCCAAAGAAATTCTATGCCCTCGCCCAGTCCCCGCAGATGTACAAACAACTTCTGATGGTCGCCGGTTTTGAGCGGTATTATCAGGTCGCCCGGTGTATGCGGGATGAAGATCCCAGACACGACAGACAACCCGAGCATACCCAGATCGATATCGAACTTTCTTTTGTTGATGAAGAGGATGTCTATCAGATTACCGAAGGTATGTTCGTTCACATCCTGAAGACTGTTTTTGATCGGAAACTTGTGGTGCCTTTTCCGCGTTTGACCTATGCCGAAGCCATGGAGCGGTATGGAACGGATAAGCCGGATCTCCGTTTCGGTATGGAGATAATCGATCTGAAAGAGTTTTTCAAAGAAAGAGATTTTCCTCCTTTTGAGGGAGTGAAAGAAGTGAGGGGTATTGTCGTCAAGAAGGAGAATAAGATTTCAAGAAAACGGCTTGATGAGTTGAACAACCGGGCAAAGTCCGCCGGGCTGCGCGGTATATTCTGGGCAAGGCGTGAACAGGAATTCCGTGGAAGCATCGCAAAACTTCTTGATCATGAAACAGCGGCGAAGATCCAGATGGAAACAGGGGACTTACTGATTATTACGGCGGGTGACGATACCGTATTCACTTTTCTCGGCGGACTCAGAAACGAAATCGCTGCCGAATACAATCTATATAAAAAAGATTATATGTTTCTGTGGGTCTATGACTTTCCCCTGTTTGAGATTGACGGAAAGACCGGTAAGATTACGGCGAGCCATCACATCTTCACCCAGCCCAGGAAAGAAGATCTTCCTTATCTTGATTCAGACCCCCTGCGTGTCCGCGGCAGACTTTATGATCTGGTGTGCAACGGGAACGAACTTGCGTCCGGCAGTATCAGAAACCACAACAGGGCATTGCAGGAGAAATTGTTTGAAATCGCCGGTATGGATAAGAATAAATACACGATGCTTCTGAACGCCTTAGAGTATGGCGCACCGCCGCACGGCGGGATCGCTCCGGGCATAGATCGTATCGTGATGATTCTCGCCGGGTTGACTTCAATCAGGGACGTCATCGCTTTCCCGAAGACCACTACAGCTCAGGGGTTGATGGAAAAGATTCCTGATGAGGTGACACCGGAACAGTTAAAAGAACTGCATTTGAAGTTCGATTAAATAAGAGGAGGTAAAAATGAAGTTGAAGAAAACAGGTTTCATTGTTATATTTTTATGTTTATTTATGTTGCCCGCTTACGGATTGGTTTTTAAAAGCGGTGACGACATAACGGTTGCCGAAGACCAGGTTATCGATGACGACCTCATTGCGTTCGGACAGAAGATTTTGATCAAAGGCGACGTGAACGGTGATCTTTATGCCTTTGGTCAGAGCGTCACCGTGCTTGGAAATATTCAGGGGACGATCTTCTGCGGCGCAGGGAATATCGATATCAAGGCGAAGAGTGTAAAGAGTATCTGGGCGGGCGGCGGTAATATTTCAATCAACGGCAGGGTTTCCCGAAATGTGGTGCTTGCCGGAGGACAGCTGTACATAGACGGTGATGCAGGTATCGGTCGGGACCTCAAGGCTTTCGGCGGCAACCTTGAAATCGACGGTGATGTAGCCGGGTCGATCAAAGCCGGGGTCGGTAAGTTCACGATGAACGGTTCAGGCGGTGATGTCAGGGTTGATGCGGATAAGATTGTGATTGAGTCCGGGACAGAGATCTCCGGTGACCTTATAGTGAGAGGCAAAAACAAGCCTGAGATTGAAGATGGGGCGGTCATCAGTGGAGAGATAAAGTTTGAAGAACCCGTAGAAAAAGAGAAAGAACAGCCCAGCCTTTCAACCGTGGCACCGATGATCGGTTTCTTGGCATTGTTTTTGAAAGTGGTCTTTTTCATCGCCAAGATACTGGTCGGGATTCTTCTTATTGCTACAGCAAAGAATTTCGTCCGTCGCGTAATGGATACCCTGATTAATGAACCGTGGAAATCACTGGGGTTCGGAGCATTGGGTCTGTTTGTTATTCCGATCGTCGTGGTTATTCTGATTGCACTCCTTATCGGTTTGCCGCTTGCTATTTTCGGTATATATCTGTATACGATATTCTTCTATGTCTCGTCGATATTCATCGCCCTGGTAATCGGCGAAAAGCTGATCGCCCTCTTCAAGAAAGAAGGAGACATCTCCCTCTATCTTTCATTTCTGGTCGGTATGGTCGTTCTCTTTATCATCACCCTCATTCCGGTGCTCGGTTTTATCGTAAAGTTCTTTGTGGTGTTGTTCGGAGGAGGAATGTTCCTTCTCGGCACCTTAAATTTATGCCGGGAGATTAAAGAAAAAGAATTGATATAATGCATATCCTCGTCGTGGATGATGAAGAAGCCCAGCGCGCCCTGCTGGCCGATTATTTAAAGAAAAAGGGTTATATTGTAACGACGGCTGCTTCGGGCAAGGAAGCGATAGAGAAGAACCGCACCACAGGTTTCGACCTTGCAATCCTGGATTTAAAGATGCCTGAGATCGACGGGCTCGAAACGATGATGAAGATGAAGGAGATCGACCCGCAGACTTATTTTATCATCCTCACCGGTTTTGGAACCGTGGAGTCCGCGGTTGAGGCGATGAAGATCGGCGCCTACGACTATTTGAGTAAACCGGTTAATCTCGATGAGCTGGATTTGAAGATCGAGCGTATCGAGGAAGAAGAAAATTTGCATCGGGAACTGGAGATTTTAAGAGAAGAAGCGGCAGAGGAGTTTGAAGCGGAATCCATCGTCGCCGAGAGCAGAAAGATGAAAGAGGTTCTTAATATGGTCTCAAGGGTGGCGAAATCGGATTCAACGATATTGATCAGCGGAGAGTCTGGAACCGGTAAAGAAGTGGTTGCACGTCTGCTTCACAATCTCAGTAACAGAAAACACAACCGCTTTATCGCAATTTCCTGTGCGGCTTTGCCCGAGACCCTCCTGGAAAGCGAACTCTTCGGTTATGAACGGGGTGCATTCTCCGGTGCGGAAAAACGCAAGATCGGCAAGTTCGAGCTTGCCGACAAAGGTACCCTCTTCCTTGATGAGATCGGTGATCTGCCTCTCAGTACCCAGGTCAAGCTTCTGCGGGTGCTTCAGGAATTCACCTTTGAACGTCTCGGCAGTAATATACCGATCAAGGTCGATGTCCGTTTGATTTCAGCGACGAATCAGGATTTGAAGAAAAAGATCGCCGAAAAGAAATTCCGTGAAGACCTTTTTTATCGTTTGAATGTGATATCAATCGATCTTGCACCTTTGCGGGAGAGAAAAGAGGATATTAAACCCCTGGCTGAGCACTTCATACGAAAATTTTCCTGCAGGTGCAACAAAAAGATACGCGGGCTTTCCCGAAGCGCCCTTGATAAATTGATGCGCTATGATTGGCCCGGAAACATCAGGGAACTGGAGAATGTTATGGAACGGGCTGTCGTGTTGTGCCGCACGAATTTAATCGATGCGAAAGATCTTCCTTTCGGCGGAGCGTCGGAACCTGTCTGTTTTGAGACAGAGACCTTACGCGGTATTGAGGAAAAACATATCCGTACAATGCTTGAAAAGACCGGTTGGAATCTTATGGAGACAGCCAGGCGACTCGGCATTCACCGCAATACCCTGCGATTGAAAATCAAGGAGTATAAGATAGAAAAGAAGAAGTAGATATTTCAATATCCTTGACATAAAGTTCATTTTAACTATACTTTAAAACATGGATACTAAATATATCTTTGTTACAGGCGGGGTTGTTTCTTCTCTCGGTAAAGGCGTGGCCACCTCTTCGATGGGGCTTCTTCTGAAATCCTATGGTCTGAAAGTGACTCTTCAAAAGATCGATCCTTATATTAATGTAGATCCCGGCACCATGAATCCTTATCAACACGGTGAGGTTTATGTGACTGAGGATGGTGCAGAGTGTGATCTGGACCTGGGTCATTATGAAAGATTTTTAAATGAGTCTTTGACAAAAGAGAATAATATCACCACCGGACAGATTTATTTTTCGGTGATCTCCAAGGAACGGCGCGGTGAATATCTGGGGAAGACGGTTCAGGTGGTCCCCCATATCACGGATGAG
>DRIG01000030.1 GCA_011052815.1 candidate division WOR-3 bacterium
GCTGGGTGCACTCATTGCGCGTGAGAAACGGGCACGGGTCAGTTTCCCGGGCGGCTGTGCCATCGGTCCGAGACCGATCGATCTTCATATCAAGGGTTTTGAGACACTCGGCGCCAGGATTGAGATCGAAGATGGGTATATCAATGCACGGGTGCGGAGTTTGACCGGAAATGAGGTCAATATTCCTGGTCCCAAAGGTACCTCGGTCGGTGCTACGATAAATGTTATGATTGCCGCCGCCGGTGCAAAAGGGGAGACCAGAATAACACCCGCCGCCTGTGAGCCTGAGGTCGTGGATGTCGCCAATTTTCTAAAAGCCCTGGGATATGATATTTCAGGGCAGGGAACACATACCATTACGGTCAAAGGTGGAGATTCTTCAGCAGGGGTGCGTTATCGTATTATCCCGGATCGTATTGAAGCCGGTACTTTTGCCGTTGCCGGTGCAATCACCCGGGGTAAGATAACCATCAAAGACTGCGAGCCCGGCCATCTGACAAGCGTGCTCGACAAACTCAGCGAGATCGGTGTTGGTATTGAAACAGGCGAGAAGTATGTTGTCGTCGACGGAGTTCAAAAGATGCACGCCGCTGATATATTTGTAGCTCCTTATCCCGGTTTTCCTACTGATATGCAATCGCAATTTATGGCGCTTTTTTCGATCGTGCCGGGCACCAGTACAATCAAAGAGACGATATTTGAAAATCGCTTTATGCAGGCGGTGGAGTTGATGAGGATGGGAGCAAAGATTA
The DNA here is from genome assembly GCA_011052815.1 of candidate division WOR-3 bacterium. Taxonomy (NCBI): domain Bacteria; kingdom Pseudomonadati; phylum Caldifarciminota; species Caldifarciminota bacterium. Next base: position 753 of record DRIG01000030.1, read on the forward strand.
CCATTGAAGGGGATACTGCGGTCATTAAGGGTGTAAAAAAATTGTCCGGAGCCACACTTATGGCGTCGGATTTGCGTGCTTCCGCGGCTCTGGTGTTGGCAGGCCTTATCGCTTCAGGTAAGACAATCGTCCGACGGATCTATCATCTTGACCGCGGTTATGAAAAATTTGAGCATAAGTTGCGTCGTTTAGGCGCAAGAATCAAGAGACAGAATGAATGAGAAGGACGAAAAAGGTTGTAAAAGTTGGTGATTTGAAGATCGGAGGTGATTCTCCGATCGTCGTACAATCGATGACCAAGACGAAAACACGTGATACAAAAGCGACGATCAGACAGATCAGGAGGCTTGAAAAAGCCGGTTGTGAAATGGTGCGGTTGGCGGTTGTAAATCGAGACGACGCCGCCGGCCTCAAGGTGGTGAAGCAGGCGGTATCCATTCCTCTTATAGCCGATATACATTTTGATTATCGCCTCGCATTGGCGGCGATCGCCGCCGGAGTGGACAAGGTTCGGATAAATCCGGGCAATATAGGTGAATCATGGAAAGTATACGAGATAATCAAAAGCGCAAAGGACAGCGGTATTCCCATCAGAATCGGGGTGAATTCCGGATCCATACCACAACCGATTCTCAAAAAATACGGTCATCCTGAACCGCGGGCCGTTATTGAAGCGGTCCGGAAAATGGTCGATCTTTTCCGCAAAAAGGATTTTGATGATATTGTTCTTTCAGCAAAAGCCGCGGACGTGAGAGATACGATAGCCGTCTATCAGAGATTGAGTGAAGAATTCGACTATCCGTTGCACATCGGAATCACCGAGGCGGGTTTGCCGTTCCGCGGTGGTATAAAGAGCGCCGTCGGGTTGGGTATTTTGCTCAATGAAGGTATCGGTGATACGATTCGTATCTCTTTGACCGCGGATCCCACTGTGGAGGTGGCTGCCGCCTATGAAATACTGAATGCCTTGGGACTCCGACGCCACGGGCCGGTGTTGATAAGCTGCCCCACCTGCGGTAGGTGTGAGGTCGACCTTGATAAGATTGCACGCAGTGTTGAAAATAGATTGAAAAGATACAGCAACTTTATGAAGGTTGCGGTTATGGGTTGTGTTGTGAACGGCCCGGGTGAGGCACGTGAGGCCGATTTCGGAATCGCCTGCGGTAAAGGCCGCGGCGTGGTATTTGTCAAAGGAAAAGAAGTGAAGCGCTCCCATGAGAATGGACTTGTGGAGGCTTTGTTCGAGGTGATCGATGAGAACATTGATAATCGATAACTATGCACCCAATTCTCCCCAAATAGAACACCTTTATAATGTAATAAAGGATGTAACGGTCCATACTGTTGAGGTGATAGATTACAGTACACTCAGCCGCAGCGAGGAGTTCAAGAATTTCGATATCATCATCCTTTCCGGCTCACAGCGGAAACTTGCCGAGCCGGGGGTTTTTGAGGCTTATGCTGTGGAAGCCGAGATTATCAAGGCGACGGAGAAACCCCTGCTCGGGATTTGTTTCGGTCATCAACTCCTTGGTATGGCGTTCGGTGAGCCGGTCAAGTCATCCGGAAAGATGCTGGAAGGATATTATATGGTGAGACGTCTCGTCGATGACGAAATTTTTGAGGGGCTGGGTGAGAAGTTTCTGGTTATGGAATCTCATGAAGAATATATCCAGTCGGCGCCCTATGATTTTGTAAAACTCGCCGAGTCACCGAATTGTCCTGTCGAAGTGATAAAGCACCGCATCTTACCGAAATACGGTGTGCAGTTTCATCCAGAGCGTTTCGATGACAAACATCCGGCCGGGATTGTTATTCTGGAGAACTTCTTCAAATTGGCAACCTGGTATATAAAATAATGACGGAGATTGTAGAGTTTTTGTATGTTTGCTGAAAAGGAGTGTAATGAAGAAAGATATTGATAAATTAATGAAGAAAAAGAAGATAGATGTTATTTACGCCGAAGGCGGTCCAAGTAAGGATGCAAACTTATATTATCTCCTTAACGGAGTAAAGGTCTTCTGCCGTTATATAAAAAAACAGGGGCGGAAACCCTATCTTATCCATTCGACGATTGAACGTGAAGTCGCGGAGAAGACCGGTTATCGTTTGATTAATATGAACAGATACAATCTGAAGCGGATATTTGATCGCTACAAAGATTTGAACAGAGCAAAGGCGGCTTTGACGAATGAAATTTTCAACGATTTAAAAATAAAGGGGAATGTCGTTTTCTACGGCAGTATGCAGCTGGGTACTGCTTATAATTATCTTCGGGAACTCCGCAGGCTCAACAAAAAAATCAAGCCGCATTACGAACCAGAAAAAGACTTGATCACCCTCGCCCGTGAGACCAAAGACAAAGAAGAGGTTGCACGTATCAAAAAGGCGGGGCGGGTTGTGGCTCAATCATTCAAGAGTCTCCTGGATTATGTCCGGACTTTGAAAATCAGAAACAACGCCATCTGGAAGAGTCGAACCAGTAAATTGCTTATCGGTGATCTCCGCGCCATGCTGCAGAGAACATTATTTGAAAAAGGATATGTAAACTCAGCGGGTATAATCGTAGCTCAGGGAAGAGATGCGGGTGTTCCTCACAACGCCGGCAATGACCGTGAGGTGGTCAGACCGGGTAAGACGATTGTTTTTGACATCTTTCCCCAGGAACTCGGCGGCGGTTATTTTTTCGACTTTACACGTACTGTTTGTTTCGGCTATGCTTCCAAAAAGTTGAAGAAGATATATAAGACGGTCAGGGATGCGCAGGACTATGTGGTAAGTATGTTGAAGGTGGGGAAGAGGACCGTGGAGATAGAAAGGTCGCTCTGCAGATTTTTCGAGAAGAACGGGCATCCTACTTTTTTGACTTCACCGAAGATTCAGTCCGGATACTGTCATTCCCTGGGGCATGGTTTGGGACTTAATGTGCACGAAACCCCCACTTTCGGGTTGTTCACGACCAACAAAGACAGGATCAGTCGTGGTCATGTTTTTACTGTTGAGCCGGGTCTGTACTATCCTGACGAAGGATTCGGTATAAGACTCGAAGACGTTATCTATATCGACGGCAGAGGCAGGGTGGTGAACCTGACCCGTACGGCGAGGAGGTTTGTCATCGAAATGTGAACGTACTGAGTCGGCAACTGCAGGAGTTCGAAAATTTTCTGATTTCAGAGGGCGATGAATTAAATACAGTCCGTTCATATCTATACGACCTTAAACAACTGGAACAATTCCTGCAACAAAGGAAGAAGAGTCTCACCGACGGTTCCACTGAAGATCTGCGTGATTTCATCCACGGCCTTTTTGATTTACGGTTATCACCTGCATCCATCAACCGTAAGATTTCCAGTATCAAGACATTTTACAGATTTCTCGTTTTTCAGAAAAGAATAGGATTTGACCCGGCGTCTGACCTGGAGCTGCTTAAGACAGGCAGAAAACTTCCTGCTTTTATGTCGATCGAAGAGGTCACCGCGATCATCGAGGCTGCTGATGATAAGAGCCCTGCGGGTCTGCGGGACCGTGCATGTCTGGAATTATTGTATGGAGCGGGTTTGAGAATCTCAGAACTTCTGGGATTAAAGATTAAAGATATAGACAGGGAAAATGATCTGCTCAGTATCATCGGGAAGGGGAATAAACAGCGGATTGTCCCTATCGGTAAGAAGGCGCTCAGGGCGATTGATGAATATCTTGCAAAAGGCAGGGGAGAGATTCTCAAAAAAAGGAGTTCTCCGTTTCTCATCTTAAATATGCGCGGTCAGAGGCTTTCACGAATGGGATTTTTAAAGATACTGCGGAAATATCGGATCAAGTCAGGAGTGAAGAAACGGGTGACCCCCCATATGTTCCGGCACAGTTTCGCCACCCATCTTTTGGAAGCCGGCGCGGATTTACGTGTTGTCCAGGAGCTTCTCGGCCACTCGGATATTTCAACAACCCAGATCTACACACATATCGACCGTGAATATTTAAAAGAGATATACAGAGAACACCATCCCCGAGCGTAAGCCCCTGGGGTCAAATCTTCTTTGAACTTCAATTTAAGCGTCGTAAATACAATAGGTGTTGACAATTTTGAATTTCAGGCTATAATACAGTGGTTTAGGCTGCGGGAGTAGCTCAGTGGTAGAGCGTCACCTTGCCAAGGTGAGGGTCGCGAGTTCAAATCTCGTCTCCCGCTTTTCAATAAACAGACGTAAACAGAAAGAAGAAGCGATTTTTGTTTTTTAAACTGCGGCGGCATAGCCAAGTAGCAAGGCGGCGGTCTGCAAAACCGCTATTCGCCGGTGCAAATCCGGCTGCCGCCTTTTTTTATTCATAAAAGCCTTGACATTTCAATAATTGTCTCTATACTTTAGATAAAGATACCTGCTGCAGGTATCTTTATATTATATATTCATATACCAGATTGTCAGAAAGGAGGTGAAAAGTATGGAAGGTGGTTATCAACAGTTAGAGCCGGGCGTCACTGCGGCATTTATGATAGTCTATTTCATTATCATTGCTGTATTCTATATTTATATGGCGATATGTTTGCAGACGATAGCCAAAAAGACGAATACAGATAATGGCTGGTTCGCCTGGATTCCGATTCTCAATGTTATCCTGATGCTGATGATTGCCAAAAAACCTTTATGGTGGTTCATCCTTATTCTCATTCCGATCGTCAATATAGTCATCAGTATCATTGTATGGATGGCGATAGCTGAGGCACGCGGTAAACCGAATTGGCTGGGTATATTGATGATCATACCGATTGCCAATATTATCATCCCCGGGTACCTGGCGTTCTCAGAATAGAAAGAACGGCAGTTCCGGATTGAGTGTTTTAAAAGTTTCAGCTCCTGATATCTATATAAATATCAGGAGCTGAACTTTTTTCGGTCGAGGGGTTGCTTATCTCATACCGAGCACATAGAGGATGAATGCATATTCAAAGGCGATTTCTTTCAAAAAATCATAACGGCCTGACGCTCCAAGATGGCCTGTACCCATATTTGTTTTCAGCAACAATAGATTATTGTCTGTTTTAAGCGCACGCAATTTTGCGGTCCATTTCGCTGCTTCCCAGTACATAACCCTTGTATCATTCAACCCCGCAGTAATCAGCATATTGGGATAATCCTGCGCAGCGACGTTGTCATAGGGCGAATAAGAAATCATATAGTCATAGTACTCTTTTTCATAGGGGTTGCCCCATTCTTCGTACTCGAGCACGGTCAAAGGAAGTGTTGAGTCGAGCATGGTATTGATCAGATCAACAAAAGGTACATCTGCAATTGCAATCTTGAAGAGTTCTGGCCGCATATTCACGACCGCACCGATCAATAAGCCGCCGGCACTGCCTCCGGAAATGACGAGTTGTTCCGGAGAGGTATATTTTTGTCGGATAAGATGCTCGGCGCAGGCGATGAAATCAGTGAACGTATTCTTTTTATTCAACAGTTTACCCTGGTCATACCAGTATCTGCCCATCTCGCCGCCGCCGCGGATATGTGCAATGGCGTAGATGAACCCCCGGTCCAGCAGACTCAGGCGGTTTGAAGAGAAATAAGGGTCGTAACTGCTGCCGTAGGCTCCATAACCGGCCAGTAAAAGAGGGGCGTTTCCGTTTTTTAAGGTTCCCTTTTTATAGACTATTGAAATCGGTATTTTTGTACTGTCCGCTGCCACGGCGAAGATCCTTTCTGAAATATACATCGACGGGTCGTATCCTCCGAGTACTTCATACTCTTTTTTCAGCTCTTTTATTTTTTTATCCATATCATAATCGAAGACAGAGCGGGGTGTTATTAATGAAGTATAGGTAAAACGCAGTTTATTGGTATTGAACTCCCGGTTTCTGTGGCGCCAGAATGTATAGGTCGGTTCCGGAAAATCGACATAATGGGTTTCCCGGGTTTTCAGATTGATGATGCGTATCTTCTTTAAACCGTTCTGTCTTTCATAGACCACGAGGTGGTTTTTAAAGACTTCAAATCCTTCAAGCTTTACTGAATCACTGTGCGGGATTACCACTTTCCAGTTCTCCGTCGTCGGAGCACTTACCGGCGTTTTCACTAATTTGAAATTTTTCGCGCCGTCGTTGGTGAGAATGAAAAAACTGTCGCCGTGGTGAGCGACATAATACTCTATCTGTGATTGACGTCTGCGGATCAATCTGAATGTGTCGGTCGGGGTATCGGCGTTAAGATAATATGCTTCAGATGTGGTATGACTGCCGATGTCAATGATCAGGTAACCGCCGCTTTTTGTTCTGTAGATATCCAGCCAGAAGGTGTTGTCTTTCTCAAAATAAACAAGTTTATCATCGCTTACCCCGGTGCCCACCTGATGGCGCAGGATTTTATAAGGCCTTTTTGCTTCATCCAGGGTGGTGTAAAAAAATGTTTTGTTGTCATTCGCCCAGGCGACCGAATAACCTGTATTGGTTATCGTCTCTTTATAAATCTTATCGGTTTCCAGATTCTTGATATAGAGCGTGAACTTTTCAGCACCTGTGGTATCAATGGAATACACAAGAAGTTTATGATTCGGGCTGACTTCAAATACCCCGAGGTCGAAGTAGTTATGGCCTTGAGCCAGTATGTTCTGATCGAGTAATACCTCTTCTTCAGCATTCATATTTCCTTTTTTCCTGCAGTAGATGGGATATTGTTTACCTTCTTCAGTACGGGAATAATAGAAATAATCTCCGATTTTTTCCGGTACTGAGAGGTCGGTTTCTTTGATCCGGCTGAGCATTTCCCGGTACAGGGTATCCTGGAGCCCTTCTGTCGGTTTCATTACTTTTTCGGTGTATTCATTTTCGGCATTGAGATATTCGAGCACTTCAGGTCTGTTTTTATTGCGCAACCAGTAATACTCATCGACACGTACCACATTGTGGATGGTGTCTATTCTGGGTATCTTTTCAGCTATCGGCGGTACTATGCTGTCGGGAATGAAAACCTGACCCGACATCCGATCGGCTAAAGTATAGACTATAATTACTGATAAAAATTTAATGATGTAATGATTGAATTTTCTGCAGTTCATAAACCTATTCTAATCGAGACGGATGGTTTGTCAAGCAGAGTAAAAACTGACTCCTTTCCACTTTTTTATCATCCCTCTGCCCGCTCTTTTGTCATTCTGAAGGAGTCTGCTTTAAGCAGACGGCTGAAGAATCTCAATGACTAATGACTGATAAAGATTCTTCGTTTCACTCAGAATGACAGAGAAAGAAGGCAAACTCAGACGTTGTCCTGAGTGTAACGAAGGAATGACGGAGAAGAAGGGTCTTCAAATAAAAACGAAAAAAGTGGAGAGGAGTCAGAAGTAAAAAAAGGAGCGGCATAAGCCGCTCCTTTTTTATTAATCAGTTCGTGATTTTTCTACTTTATCAAGAGTATCTTCTGAGTTTCTGTGGTATCTCCGGTCGTGAGTTTTAAGAAGTAGACACCGCTTGCAACTTGAGCTCCCTGTGCGTCTCTGGCGTTCCACACTACTTCATGGCTTCCGGGATTCTGGATTTCATTGACGAGTGTCTTAACAAGTTGTCCTGAAACATCATAGATATTGAGTTTTACCTGCTGACGGGATGGGATTTGATAACGAATCAGTGCATTATTCCTGAGCGGGTTGGGTGTTATCTGGTAGAGTGTTGTTTTTGCTGAAAGTTCAGAGCCTCTCTCTTCGACACCGGTATATGTGATGGGAATTACCTTCAGTCTGATCATGAAGTCTCCACCGTCATAGCCGGGTTGGGTCCATGCACCGTTGAGCCAGCCCCACATATGGGTGGGATACTCCTGGACCGGATCCATCAAAACACGGGTTGTGTCGCCGCCGCTCGCCTGGGAGATGAATCCCACAACGACGTCGTCTCTTGTTTGAATATCCAGAGTGGTTATTTCTACAGTAGCTATTTCATAACCATTGGATATAAGCCCCTGAAGTGAATCGATTAAGCTTCCGGGTTGCGTTGCGCCGGCTTGATAGATGTGAAGGTCGAAAGGACCGGGACCGTCGAAATAGAGCATTGCTTTATGCAGTAAGCCGCTGTCGATTCCGACATCATTGAAGTGGAACTGGACAAAGAGACCGCTGCCCGGTTGAAGATCGCCGGGAATCCAGTATGGTTGTCCGTCGTCATACTGAATCGTCAGGGCGTTGGTGACTTCAAAATTGTAAACCGGAGTGGCTGCCTCATTGCCGGCGAGGTCGGCCGCGGTGATCTGGTAATAGATATCGGTATGATAATTCTGCGCGGGTATTGTGGCTTCGTAGACATCAGGGTTGCCGGTTCCGACTGTATCCATCTTTACGTCGACTACTGAACCGGATTCGATCTGATAATGGAGATAGACTGAATCATAATCAACACCGCTTCCGTCGTCCACGACCGTCGCGGAGATGACATATGCATTGAGCGTATCCGGGGTGTCGTTCAGCGGGGTGTGGGTGATGACCGGCGGTTGAAGATCAGGTGGCGGAGTATCGGCGATACGGATATCATCTATAAACCAGCCCTGACCACCGGAAAGTGCATCAGAAGCAAAGGTGAAGCGGATGCGCAATTGATCTCCATTCGCCGCATAACCGAGCGCCATAAGGTTCTGCGAACTTACCGCAACCCAATCAGGATCAGTGTCGTAACAATAAGCCCAGGCATTGCCCAGCTGACCGGTTCCAGCCAGTTGTGAATCATAGGTGGGATTCAGATGTCCCTGGGCATTAGGGTCTATCTGTGTCCAGGTCGAGCCGTCGTCGGTTGAAATTTCCACGATGCCTCCGTCGAAATTTGTCGCTTCTCCCTCAAAATCACCCCAGTAGTTGAAAGAGATAAAGAGTGAATCCCAGCCGGTGAGGTCGATCGTTGGTGAGGTCAGGTAAGTGATGAGACCGGGGTTGGAGCCGCTGCAGGGATATGATGACGTATCAGTAGCCGGATGTCCGGGATATTGATATCCTGATACTGCAGGTGCCTGGGGACCATAGGTATTTGTTGTGTCCCTTATGCCCCAGTTTGTCTGTCCTGAACTGGTCCAGGGATCGAGAGTGGTTCGCTCAAAACTGTCCACGAATTCGGCACGCATGGTGATATAATGATTTGAAATTTGTGTCGTGTAGTTGAGTTTAACATCGGTTCCGTTGTTATAGCGTTGAAAACCATTTCTGAATGCGATTGCATTGCTCCAGCCGACTGTTACTGCAATGGCCAGTAATAGTATTACGGCCTTTGACGCATATCTTTTCATATCAACCTCCTTTTTCGTTGATTTGAAACCTCTTTAATTGTATATATATTATATCTTATGTCAATGGTGATTTTACCGAACAATGCGGTCCAGATAGGTGCGGGCTTTTCTCAGAGCGGTATAACTTTTATAAAGAGGCCGCAGTTCAGGAGCGACCTCATCGAGCGGTACTTTTCCGCTGCCTTCATACTCTTTAATCAATTTATAAACATAGACGCCGCCGAGGACCTTGAGTACCCGCCTGTCCTTGGTCGGGTTCTGAAATGCGGCGTATGCCAGGGGTTCCAGGGCACCGGGATACACAGTGATCTTCTCAGTCATTTCTGCTTTTTTTATGAGTTCTTCATCGGTCATAGCGGTATCCATTGAAGCATCATCGTAAAAGGCGTAGCACAGTTCTTTTGTCGGTGGTTCGACAAGTGTATCACCCAGGGGGAAAACGATCGAATCGAGGATTTTGAAGAGTATAACATCTTTCTTGATATGTTCATAGAAATTTCTGCTATTCAACCCCAGTTTTTTGAGGTCGTTTTCAGGCGCTGTAGATAGAGAAAAGAGATAATCATTGAACCCTCTGATTGAATCCTCTGGAGGAATATCTTTATCAGTAATTTGAGCTAGTATCCTTTCTACAATCAGGGAATCAGTAAACACGTTTTTTATAACGGCGGTATCGGTTGTCCGATATTCGCTCGAATCATTAAATGGAATGTCGTTAAACCTATCGAAATCGACCATCGTGTCCAGCGCCGTGAAGTCGAAGAAACATACCCCTGCTGCATCATTCTTATTCACTTCTTGAACCTGTCTGAATGCGATCGGTTCAAACCCGCGCCAGAGAAAACCGATGCCGAATATCGCCTTTTCACAGTTTGATATTACAAAATCGAACAGGCGTGTGAAGTCTGTGATATTGTTAAGGTATGTCATCACTATCGGGTATTCTATTGTCTTCTTCCACTTCTGCCAGTTCTGACAAAAACGGTATCGGGCAAGTGAGGGATTGGGGAACACCGCAGCGGTGAGAATGCAGGTTTTCTTGAGCGCGCTGTTCTTAATCGTTTTATTGATCTGTTCTACTATTCGGAAGATATTCTTTTCACGCTCCCGGTTATATTTCCACAGATGCCAGACCATCCAGCGCATAACAAGAGAAAGTCGGGGATAACGCGAGAGGTTCATCCACTGGAGTTCTCTTCCGCCAGGACCGGCGAATATCGCCGCGGTGTCGTTTTCCGGAAGGCCCCACAGGGTTCCCGGGTACCTTATGAAATCGAGATGGATGCCGTCGATCGGATAATTACTGCACAGCTCTGCACAGACTTTCGTGAGGTGGTTACGTACTTCGGGCAGAGCCGGATCAAGATAGAGACCCTCGAGCCCTGCATCACACCGGTCTTGATATGAATAGGTCACCATACTTCTGCCGTTGATATCTTTTATAAACCACTCGGGAGCGGTATAGAAGATGTGGCGTGTGGAGTCAGGCGGTTCTTTCAATGACCAGACAAGCAGGGCATTGACCCACGTATGGACACGGATTTTTCCTTTTTTACATATCTTAAGCAGACTGTTGAGGGGGTCGTATTCGGTTCCTGAAGTTTTCGAGAGATACTGACTGCGCGGTAGGATTTCAGAGTTATAATAAGCATATCCGGCGACAACAACCTGGACATAGATATCGGTGATATTGAGTTTTCTTACGATTTTCATAATACGGTTGATTGAATCAGGACTGGCGATCGAGACCGCCCTTATCCAGAGTCCGCGGTGCCGTGGTGGTTGATGTTCGGCTCTCTCTGGATAGATTTGTCCGCTTACCGGGTGTTGTTTAGGACATCCTGAGCAGAAAATGATCAGAATTATGGAGATGAGCAGGAAGATTATCTTTCTGGAGAGATGATTCCGGTTTATCATATCTGATGTATATTATACAGAAGGTTTTATTGAATGCAATAGACTTATGGACAAATTACCCTTTGACTTTTTTAAAAATTTAGGTACAATTATTCTTGAAGAGAGGGGAAGAGTCATTTTGAAGGAGGCGGATGGGTGCTGGTGTGCCTGCTGGACTTCAAATCCAGATGTCCTTCGAAAGGGGGACGGTAGGTTCGATTCCTACACGCCTCCGCCATATTTTTTTGTAACCGAAGGAAACTTATTGGTATTTCTGACCGAGCACCCTCACTTCACCACGTTTTATCGTGATGTTGTTGGTGTCGAAATAGATCAACAGAGGCAGGACATATCTGCGGCTCGCCTTGAGCATATCCCTGAACTGAAATACTTTGATTTCTTTGTTTTTCTTTAAAAAATCGACCAGCTTCTTTTCAGCCTCTTTGACCAATTCCCGGTGCAGGATAATGGACTCTCCTACATTTATGAGAGTTCCTTTCTCAATCATATAGCGGTATGCCTTTTTGACGAGTTCTGCAGGTCCGAGATTTTTATTGAGCAGTGTTTGGTAATCAGGTGGTTTATAACCCGCTTCAAGAAACAATTTTTCGATCTTTCTGCTGATCCGTTCCAGATTTTCATCAAGAACCACATCAAAATCATAGAGGCTTATTCTGTTATCACCCTGGATTTTAATACTCTTTTCTTGAACCATTCTTTCCAGGGTGTAGTTGAGAAGACTCTTGTCAAGGCCGGTGCTTATCGCCTTATAGAGCTCAAGCTGGGGCATTCCGATTTTTGTCGGGTTCTTCTTATGATAATCTCCTAAAATTTCTCTGATTTTCTTTTTAAGTTTTTCCAGGTTGTTCGACGAGTAATAGAGATTTCTTTTTTCGTCGATACACAATACTTTCTCTTCCTGAATCAGGCGTTTAATAAATTCCTCCACCTGATCCGCCGGCAGATTGAGGTCGTGGCCGATTTCAAATATCTTTCTCGGCAGTTCAAAATTACTGAGGAGATTCTCTTCAATCATAACCATCGGGTCCCCGGTTTCAACCTTCTGGAGATGTTTGAGAAGCTTTTCATCGAAGCCCTTTGTTTTCTGTGCTTTAGGTTCAATGATAACACCGCCGCCGATGGTCATTTGGGGCGAATAGGTCCGTATGACATAGCGGTCTCCGACATCACTCACTGCAGGTGTTTCGAGACGGAATTGCGCCATCGCTTTTTCACCGGGGTTCAAGATTTTTTTGTCGAGCAATGCCACTCTACCGAAAATCTCTTTTGTCCCCAGGTGTATTCTCAGTCTTGTCAGGTTTTTCAAAGGGCCCGGTGCCGATTTCAGCAGATAGAGCGAGACGTTCATATAGTTCGATGGTTCAAAATAGCCGACCTGACTCAGGGTGTCGCCGCGTTTTATCTCTTCTTTTTCAACACCGGCGAGGTTTATCGCAGTTCGGAATCCAGTGCCCACTTTATCCACCTTCTGGTTGTGAACCTGGATACCGCGTACCTTCACCTTTTTTCTCGCCGGCATGAGTTCCAGGGTGTCACCGATCTTTACACTGCCGGAGAGTACTGTTCCGGCAATGACCGTTCCGAACCCTTTTATTGTGAAACAACGGTCAATGGGCAGTCTGAAGATACCACGGTCTTTTTTCGTTTCGGTCCCGGCGATTATCTTGTCAAGCGTCTCCTGTAACTCTTTGATACCCTCTCCTGTAATATTGGAGACCGGAATAATCGGCATTCCATCGAGAAAGGTTCCTGCTACGAGATTCCGCACGTCGTTTATGACTGTCTGCAATTGCTCTTCCGGTACCAGATCTTTTTTTGTCACTGCAATGAGTCCTTGTTTGATTGCCAGGAGCTTCAGAATGTCGAGGTGTTCGATTGTTTGGGGCATGACACCGTCGTCGGCAGCGACGACGAAGATGACCAGGTCGATGGTGCTTGCACCTGCGACCATATGTCGGACGAATTTTTCATGGCCCGGAACATCGATTATCGTTACGTCACTCCCATAGAAGACAAAACCCAGGTCGGTCGTCATACCGCGTTCTTTCTCTTCTTTCAATCGGTCGGGATCGACACCGGTGAGTGCTTTTATCAGGGCGCTCTTTCCGTGGTCGATATGTCCGGCTGTGCCGATGACGATATGCCGTTTGCCCATCTTATATACCTCTGGTGATGCGGTCTTTATGTGGGGATTCTGTCATTGGAGTACCTCGGAGAAGGCCTGGACAATAAGTTTTTCTTCATTTTTCAACACGGTGCGGAAATCAAGGAGCAGTGTATTTTCAGATACCCTGCCGTATATCGGCGTGGTGCACATCCTTAATTTCCGCGCCAGATCCTGTACCGGAATATTTTTAGGTTTTATCACAACCACGAAGGTGGGCAGTTGCTCAGTACTCAAAGAACCGCCGCCGATTTCTGAATGGTCTCTTGCCACCGCGATTTCCAGATCTTTGGAGAACTCCTTTTTCAATAAACGCGCGCACTTGTTCGCCTGGAGCCTTATCGTCTTGAGCGGTTTTAAGAGGAGACGCATAACCCCATGGTTTTCCAGGATAAACTGCTCATTCGAGAGAAATAACTTCAGCGTTGATTCAAGCACGATATTGGTCATTTTATCACATCGCAAGGCACGGGTGAGGGGATTTTTCTTTATCTTCTCGATGAGCTTCTTCTTACCGACTATGATACCGCATTGCGGTCCGCCGATCAATTTGTCGCCGCTAAAACATACGATATCCGCACCTGTTTTAATGCTTTCCTGCACTGTCGGCTCTTTGGGAAGCCCATATTTTGAAAAATCGATGAGTGCGCCGCTTCCCAGGTCATCGATGACCGGAAGGTTGTACTTTTTGCCGAGGGCGACGAGTTCATTGAGCGGTACATCTTTGGTGAACCCGATGATTTTATAATTTGATTGATGGACGCGCAAAAGGGCGGCGGTGTTTTCATTGATCGCTTCTTCATAATTTCTTAGGTGGGTGCGGTTTGTTGTACCGATTTCATGCATTATCGCGCCGCTCTGCTCCATTATTTCCGGGATGCGAAATGCACCGCCGATTTCAATAAGTTGTCCTCTTGATACGATTACTTCTCTTCCTTTCGCCATGGTGTTGAGAATCAGGAGTGTGGCACCTGCATTGTTATTTACGATTACCCCTGCTTCGGCACCGGTGAGTATGCTCAATATCTTGCTTAATTTTCTGTAACGGTCGGCTCTCCTGCCTTCTTCGTCGATCTGGAGCTGGGAATATCCAACGGTTGCATCTTTCAGTATTTCCGGGATGCTGTTGCTGTATGGTGCTCTTCCCAGGCCGGTGTGGAGCACAATACCGAGGGCGTTGACGGCGTGTCGGAAATAAGGGGTCAGCAGATCCTTGAATTCTTTGATAATGCTGTTCTTTAAGAACGTGAGGTTAAGTTTTTCACCGGCGAGTACTCTTTTTCTGAAGTCATCCACGATCTTTCGCACTATCGCCGCCGCATATTGCTGCTCGATTGAAGAGAGAAAACCCTGCAGTTCTTTCCACTGGAGTATTTTATCGATCGACGGTATTTTGCGTAGAACATCTTTAGTGGAATCTTTCGCTTTCATTGAAAAATTATAGTTAAAAGGCAGGAAATGTCAAGGTCGGTTGAAAGTTATTGGGAGAGCGCCGCTCCGATGGCGCCGATGAGTTGTGGTTCTTCCGGGATCACCACCTCATTGTCGATCTGTTTTATTGCTTTAACAAGACCGGGATTCAGTGCTCCGCCTCCGCAGAAAAGAAGGGGTTCTTCTATTCCGATCTGAGCACCGATACTTATAATACGTCGGATCAACGAATTACAGACACCTGCGACGATATCCTCAATATTTTTGCCTTCTCCTATCAAACTTAGAATTTCACTTTCCGCCATTACCACACACAGTGAATCAATCGTTTCCGGCGCATGAGATTTTGTCGCCAGATTGCCGAATTCTTTAATCGTCAGATCAAGTGCCTGGGCGATCTTTTCGATGAAGTTACCTGTGCCCGCAGCACAGCGATCATTCATTATGAAATTTTCAACCTTGCCGTCTTTGATTCGTATTATTTTACTGTCCTGCCCGCCGATATCAATCACCGTGCGCACTCTTTTATCGACATACCAAGCGCCGCGGGCAAAAGCGCTTATTTCCGTAATGGTCTTTACGGCGTCGACAACCATTTTCCGTCCGTAACCTGTGGCAACAATTTTTCGATAACCTGTAAGTTGTTTTTTTATTTCTTCAATGGCTTCTTTTGGTTTAAAGGATGTTTTGACGACATATTTTTCTTTTATGCCGTTGTCAAATAGAACACCTTTGGCATAACATGAGCCGATATCTAATCCCAATACCATCCGACCTCCTTGGCTGCTTTAATAAATGCCTTCACGTTTTCCATGGGCGCTCTTATGGGAACTTCACAGCCGGTTGAAGCGATATATCCCTTGGGTGCATTGACGCTGTTTGCAACCATATCTTTTACTTCTTTATCGATGTCTGACGGTGAAGAGAAAGCGATTTTTGATGTATCGAAGTTCCCTATGATGCGGACTTTTTTTGACAGTTTTTTCAGGACCGTGCTTAAATCCACCCGGTCTATACTTACAAGGTCAGCACCGGTTTCCGGCAGGAATTCCAGAATCGGTTCGGTCTCTCCGCAGATATGGAGGATGATATCAAGGTCATAACGATGCAGGAAACCGATCAGTCTCTGTTCATAAGGGAATGCAAATTCTTTATATGCGGCGGGGCTGATGACACTGGAGGAAGCAAGCGGGTCGACGACAACCGGCAAGCCTCCGGCGTCGATGATATGATAACAGAATTCCATCGCGGCAGACAGTGCTTTTTCCAGTATTTCCACGACCCTGTCTTTTTCACGTATTGTCTGAATCAGGAATCTATTGGGGTCTGAAAGCATCATCCCGGTGGTAAAAGGCGCCGGTACATAAGCAAGGAGCGGAATCCTGTCACCGATGGAGTGGTAGGCGTATTCTATTGCCTCCAGATACACCGGCAACCTTTTGTCCGAGCATGGATCAGGGATTTTCAAATCCGAGATATCGTGTTTTACCAGCGCCGGTGTTTTGAGCACGGGCAGGTCTTCATCCGGGTAAAGAAACTCTGAACCCATTGCCTCAGCGATGATGCCCACTTCGGAAAAGAATGACAGTGCATCATGGTTATACTCTTCGATTGCGGCGATCTGCGCCTCCGCCATTTTTTTGCCGTCGGTGTAGTAGTCCCGTAGTTTCGTCCTGTTGACGGTGGCGGCATGCGATGTTATGAGGGGGATGATATTGCATCGGTCAGGTCTTTCGTCTATTACCAGAAGTCCGAATCTTTCCCTGGATGTCAGTATCTCTTTCATTTCTGCCTCAACATTTCGGCGAAAGCCGCAATTCTTGTTTTTAATTGTTTTGTTATACCGAACGGCGGCGGTACGTCAACGGCGAGCACCGGCACTCTGTCGAGTTTTTCCGCAATCAACTTCGTTTCCATGGCGCAGTGTGATGCCCCGAGCATATTTGTAATGAATACGCCGTGGATTACTCCTTTGTCGATAGCAGACTTTATTCTCTCTATCCGTTCCTCAGTGGAACCTATGAGAGAACCGTTTAGAAACGACCGGGCGAGGGCTCTGAACGGTTCAATGTTTTCTTCGATTTCGACAAGCGCCTGTCTGATTACGTATTCAGTGGCTGCAACCCGCAGTCCCATTTCTTCAATAAGGTTTAAAAGATAGGGGTCTGCAGAGGGGGTTATCCAGGCGATCGGTATCGCATCTGTTGGGAGAACACCGACTTTTTTCCGACTTCGTTCTTCGACCGTCTCAAGGAGCATTTCCAGAATACCGAGCCATTCATCGATATCAGCATAGCCGTAGAGATTGCCGAATTCTATCGTCATCAACTCGAGCGCCGGTAACGGTGTCGGAACGACGGTGTAAGTCAATTCTTTTATTTTTTCGACCAGTTTCCTCATTCTGTTTACCTTTTTGATGCTTTCTTCCAACATTCTGAGGTCGTTGATCCCGGTGAGGTCAGACATTATCCGCCAGACTTTTTTATATTCTTCGATGAGATAACTTTCCAGGCGCAGAGGATATTTGAACCCATCTGATGTTTCACCGTATTTCTCCGCGGTGTAATATTTTTTGGTTCTTTTTCGATAAGGAATTTCAAGCCAGGTTACCGGGTAACCGATACCTTCCACAAGATTCATGATACAGGAGTAGTCATCACAGGCGGCGCCGGTGGATGCGAATATCAAATCCGGTTCCGGAAAATACGCTTTCTTTTGGAACGCAGCGAGTACCGTTTTTGAAAAACAGGTTGCTTCAGGAATCCCTAATTGACCGGCTCTGTCCAGTAGAACGGTGGATTCATTGAAGAAGGGAGTCCACCAGATACATTCCGGATAGAATGGTATACAATCAGGGAATGATTGAACAATCACCGGGACCGTGCCGAGATCGCCCATCGTCGCGATGACTTTTTTGCCGCACTGGTGTGCCCTGAACAACCTTTCTGATTCATTGAAGACGAATCCCCAGAGTCTGAGGGCTGCGAATGAATTGTCGAGTTTGAGCCGTTTTAATTCACGGGCGCCGTAAACCATAAAAGTCGCCGGCGGCTGAAGATATCCACCCCATTCTTCATTATCATAATAGGTGTATTGTTTAATGATGCCATCATCGATCCTGCGGAACTGTTCACTCCATTCGTTGAGGGTGATTTTTTTCGGTGGTCCGAAATCCACTGGTATCATAAAATCTCCCTGAAGGCAGCGAGTCTGATCTTCAGTTGACTGATATTTTGATGTGACAGATCACTCTTTATGTGAAGAAGCGGCAGCTTGAAAATTTCCCTCATCCTTTTTATTTCAAATTCATATGTATCACAATAATCGAGGGTCCAGACGATCACTCCGTTGCAAGCGCGTTCCTTCAGTTGAGTATTGATATAATCATAGAATTCTGCATTCGGTCTTTTGAAAAGACCGGGAGTTTGATGATAATACGCCGTTTTCAAGCCTTCTAAATTCTTGTTTTCGACCGTGATGTTCAAGAATCTTGAAATACCACAGACAAAATCCCCGATGATACGGACTTCTTTTTCTATCAGTTCGAGCAACCAGTTGGATTCATAAGTTATCTCACTGCCCAGCAAAAAGACCCTTGGTTTGTTTGAATGATCTTCAGGCACGGTCGGTTTTTCCTCGATACCGCCCTTATAATACCCTTCCGCCGCATTATGAAAACTGGTAGTGGAGAGCAGGGAAGGGGTTGCCTTTCTTTTTTTATCCAGCATGCGGAAATTTCGTCGGAGCGTTTCCCATTTTTCGATTTCCTCGTGAATCACTGTTTCGTCCCATCTCCTTCCACTGAGGTGTTTAAGTTCGTTGGTTAACCAGTCGATTTCATCATAAAATATCCCCGGTTGTCGGGTTCTGGGGTTATTAATGACATAAATCGGAATTGATGTTTTATCTTCGAGGATTTCGAACATCCTTCTCAACATATCACATTCCGTCGCACCGACGACGGCGCCGAATCTCTTTTGATTTTGAATTACAAATGCTATGTTGGATTTCACTAAGGGACATGCATCGATCCGTACGTATTCTTCACCTGATTGCGACAATTCAATATCACCGTGCAGCAGGCGATATGGTTTCAAACCAGTCAGAGATAATATCTCAACAGGGATATAAGGGGATGTATATCCGATTAATTCCACGGCTCGAGTTTCAGTGCGTTGACAAAGACTTTTTGGAAATTCGGCAGTGTCGCCAGATCGATATGAGTACTCATCCTGCGTATTTCTTCGGCTTGAGCCAATACTCCATCATCTTTCAGTGCGGAGATTGCTCCTTTAAGCGGGAGGTCCTTTTCAAAGCGGACTTTTTTGATACCGGTCGGTAGAAGTCCGATTCGTTGAAGCGCGGTGATATTTACTTTCGTCCCGAACTCACCGGTTATGACGGCTTCTTCAAGTTCGCCCGCTTCAATCGAAAATTCCGATAAAAGACTCTGAATGCCGGTATGTACCGCCGCAACAGCAAGCTGTAATTTTCTGATGTCCGCCTGGGTTATGGTGAGACCTTTTAATCTTATGGTTTTTGGTAGACGTCCGTTCGTTTGAAGTGCTTTTCTGGTCAATAAAAGAGAAAGAAGGTCGATCAGCCCTGACGCACACAATCCTATCGGCGGCTGGTTTTTTATGGTCTGGACGATAAATTCACCGTTCCGAAACTTTATCCGCTCGATTGCGCCGGGTACAGCAAGGCAGCCGCAGCTTAGACCGACACCCTCGAATGCCGGACCGGCGGCGGTCGAAGTGGCTGTTATTTTTCTATTCGAGATGAGAACCACTTCACCGTTTGTTCCCAGGTCGATATATAGGCTGGTCTTCTTTTTTTTATAAACACCGCTTGCCAGGATACCGGCTATTGTGTCACCGCCGACAAATCCTCCGATGACGGGAAAAACAAATCGGGCGGGGTTTTTCAAAAAAACGCCCTTGTCTATCGCACTCTCAAAGGGAAAACGGGCTAACCCTTTTACTGATTTATTTAAATAGAAAGATAACATTACCGGGTTACCGACCACCGTGGTGAACAATGGATTTTTCACACCCAGTTCTCTTTTCAGCTCTTCAATACTTTTCTGGAGCAATCGTCGTAATCGTGTGTACTTTCCGTTGATGGCTTCGCTGATTCTTGTGATTATATCCCCACCCATATTGTTCTGTAGATTGAAAATTTTTGTTTTCTTTATTCTCTCTGTTTCAAAATTTAAAGCGGCTCCTTTTATGACCGTCGTTCCTATATCCAGGGCGAGGCCTGAAGGGGTGGACATTATGGATTTTTTTCTTTTTTTCATCGGAGCGGTCACCGTGATATTCTGTTCTATCTTATGGCGGCAGGCGAGGCGATAGCCCTGTTCAAGAAGTTTTTGTGGAATCAAAGACGACTCGATGATGTCGGGTGGTTTTATCTTTCCGATGATTTTCACCCTGCAGAGACCGCAGCGTCCCCGACCTCCGCAGGAGGCTGTGATCGGAACACTCTTTTCAATAAGCAGGTCGAGTAATATTTTACCTTTTCTTACGCGGTATCTGCCGAAGCCGTTAATTGTTACATAATTCATGGCTGTAATTTATCATCGTCTCTATCTGCTCAGGGGCTGTTTCAACCGGTACATCGCAGGCGGTTGAAAGAATCAGATATGGTTCCTGTAATGCCTCTGTTATCTCCTGATGGATATCGGCGGGAAGACCGTAGAGAATCGTGTTGGTCGCGACTCCGCCCATTTTCAGTGTCTTTGTTTTTATGGTGATGTCTTCAAGACTCAGTATATCGAGACCCAGTGTGTCGAGTTGTTCGATTATCGGTTTTGTGTCACCACAGATATGAAGGGCGGCGAGCAGCCTTTTATTCTTTATTTCTTTGACAAGCTCCTTGAGTGGTCCATAAGCGAATTCTGAAAATATCTCAGGTGATATGACACTTCCCGAAGCCACGGGGTCTCCGATGAAGATGTTCGCCTCCAAACAGAGGAGTTTATTCAGATATCGCTTTTGAAAGTCGAGTGCTTCTTCAATGAGTTTACGTGTCTCTGATTTATTCTTCAAAGTCATTTTGAGGAATTCCTTGATTCCGGCAAGGAACGCCGCCAGTGAAAACGGGCCTTTTACCGAAACAAAGATCGGTACATCTACTTTTTCTTTGAGTATTTTGAGTGCCTTGATGATTTCCGGAGTTCGGTCGATGGTGTGATCGGTTCTTGAACCCGTGAGGGTCGGGAACGGATCGAGTTTCACCGGACAACCGAGTGCCTGTGCTTCAATATAGGGGTCTGAAAAAACGAGCAGCATATCATAATTATATTTTTTTAGTCCGTATTCAAGGACTGCGGCGAGTTTTTCGCCGTCGACGGCGACTTCCTGAAATTTGAGACCGAGAAGAGAGGCGCAATGGTCGGCACAAACCATGGGAAAGACCGCATATCTTCTTTTCTTTTCAACGACTTCCCGTATTCTATCCATGGATGAGTTCATCGATAAGTTTCACCGCATCTGCGGCGTCTTCACCATAAGCATCTGCTTTGATCCTTGCCGCGAATTCCCGGTTGACCGGCGCGCCGCCGATGATGACCTTCACTCTATCCCGGAGATCTTTCTTTTTAAGCTCTTTTATGATCTCTTCCATTTTCGTCATTGTGGTTGTCATCAGACTGGACAGGGCGAGGACGGCCGGTTTCTCCTTTAATACGGCGTCGATGAATCTTTCGGTCGGTACGTCTTTGCCGAGATCGATGATTTGATACCCGGATGATTCTATCAACACCTTGACGATATTCTTTCCGATATCGTGGATATCGCCTTCCACGACTCCTATTACGATCTTTGCTTCTGCCCGTCGCACCGTTGAACTTATGAGGGGGCTTACTATATTAAATCCGGCGTAAAACGCTTCAGACGCCAGCAGTACTTCCGGAACAAAATATTCTTTTCGTGAAAAGAGCTCACCGACTTCTTTCATTCCGGGGATCAGTCCTTTGTTCAGGATGTCATACGGCTTTATCCCTTTTTTCAGGGCGCTTTCTATGAGTTCTTTGATACCGCCGTCGTCCATTTCAATGACGGCTTTTTTTATTTTTTCAAGTTTCAATTCTTCCTCCCTTGGCGTAATCCGGTTTAGACCTGGTGGTTGATTATAGTGACTGTCGGCGTCAAGTCAAGTGGTCGGGATTATGATGCAGATTTTCGGGCGTCTTCACCCGCCGTACGGATGAAGACGCCCGGAGTGTTTGTTATTTCTCTGCGATAAAGAAACCGCGACCGACTTTATGTTCTTTCGCCGCCTTACGCCAGATCGTAACCAGATTGGAGGCGAAGTCGAAGAGTTCCTGACCGAAGTTCTCCAGGATTGTCGGTTTTAATTCAACGTGCACTTTATCGTAGTATTGATCAAAGCACTTTGCAAACTCATCGGTCTGGTCCAGCGCCTTGATTATTTTGAAACCGGTGTTTTTAAGCAATTCCTGATATCCTTCGAATGTCTCCATATAAGGGAACTGCATTGTGTCATAGAGGGGATCGAGTTCTTCTTTGGTTATTTCTCCCGTGATAATCCAGTCGGTGAATCCAATCTTACCACCCGGCTTCAGAACACGGTATGCTTCTTTCAGAAGTTTTTCTTTATCAGTTACGTAGCACCATGCTTCCTGTCCCCAGACGATATCGAACATCTCGTCGTCAAACGGCAGATCCATGACATTCGCCTCATAGTATTCGATCATATTTTCCAGTCCGGCTTTTTTGGTTCTTTCCCGTGCCTTTTCCAGCATGGTTTTTGTCATATCAACGCCTTTTACTGTAACGCCGTATTTTTGTGCTATGTGGCGCGCCGGTGCTCCCAGAGCGCTGCAGAGATCTACAACGACCATACCTTTTTTCAGACCCAGTGCTTCAGCAAGCGCGTCAGTGGCTTCCGGACCGCCGGAGTGGATTTGCTCGCCCATTACAGCCTCCCAGAGCAGACCACCCGGTCCGTCATAAACTTCCTGTACTTCTTTTTCTGCATATGGTTTCTTATATCTTTCCATAATTCCTCCTTTTTAATCCAGATTTAAGAACAGCCACTACCTATTATATATATTGAATTAGTACAATATAGAAAAAGGATATCTATCTCCGAAGAGATAGATATCCTTTATTCTACTTTTATTTCGGTACGAACCAGACGTCGAATCCGACTTTCCAGGCGAAGTTGCTGCCGCCTTTGTTTACCATTTCGAGGGGGTAGATGAATTTCGGCCTGAGGTTCAAACCGGGCATCGGTTTAAAGATAACACCGGGAATGATGTTGAGACGGGTTTTGTCAGTGTGCTCGATAGTAGCGCCGGTGCTGTCCTTTGCCGCAAGCGTCTGCATAAGATTGAAGTTGAGGAACGCCTTGAATTGTTTTGTAAAGATATAGTCGATTTTGAAGATTCCTTCGAATATATCTCCGACGTCGATCTCGGCGTCGTTCTTCATATTATACCAGTAACCCGCCTTAAGATGTAATACCATCGGTGCCATCTTATACATAAAGAGAAGACCGCCGGCGATGTCGATCGTGCGGTCGTCCAGAGCCGGGCTTGCGTCTTTACTCGAAGTGGGGAAACGAAAACCGAGAACACCGGTGAGATACGGCTGGTCTTTGCCGCCCATCAACCCGTAGCGTGTTTTTATCCAGGCATCCTGAAGACCGAATGAACTGAGTGTATCTTTACTCTTGCTCATTACAGGAATATGAGCCATAACTTCCCATTTATCCATCGGTGCGTATCCCAGCATAAAGTGGGCACCGATGACATCGGTCTTGCTTGCATCAGGCAGATCAGTCCATTCTTCATCGGTCCAGTTGTATCCTTTGCAGATGGTCGTGTAACTCAGACCAAGCATCCCGATGAATTTGCCGCTCGACATGGTTCTGGCTCCACGCCACAGCAACGGGCTGGCTTGACTCATACCTGCTATCAAAAGGATAGCCAGAATTGTGCAGTATATTTTCTTCATTTTACCTCCTCTTTTTATATTTTAATCCGGTATTTTGAAAAGCAGGTGGAAGAAAACCTTTTTTGAATGCATCTTGACGGCGAATCATGTCGGTCATTATGTACCTCCTGTTTTATTATCCGTCAGAATGTTCTCGAGTATTTCGCGGATTCTTATGTGGAACTCAATAAATTTTTCTGAGCGTCGATTACGAGGACGGGGAAGGGCTATCTTGAATTCCTTTTCGATACTTCCCGGTCGATCTCTCATAATCAGAATCCGGTCGGCGAGGAATATCGCCTCGTCGATGTTATGGGTGACAAAGAGAATTGTTTTCTTCTCCTGCTGCCAGATCATCAGAAGCTCTTCTTGAAGCTGATGTCTGGTACGTTCATCAAGCGCTCCAAAGGGTTCATCGAGTAAAAGGAGTTTTGGATTGTATGCAAGCGCACGGGCGATCGCCACCCTCTGCTGCATTCCTCCTGAAAGTTCATAAGGATATGCCTTTTCAAAACCCGTGAGCCTGACAAGATTGATGAACTTTTGGGCTGCTTCGTAGCGTGCCTTTTTCGGAATGGACTTCATTTCAAGACTGAAGGCGATGTTGTCCCGTACATTGCGCCAGGGAAAGAGGGAGTACTGTTGAAAGACAAGTGTCGTGTTCAGGTTTATCCCTTCGACCTTTTTGTTGTCGATCGCAATCTCCCCGGCGTCGGTATGTTCCAGGCCGGCTATCAGTCTCAAAAGGGTTGTTTTTCCGCATCCGGTCGGTCCTACGATGCACAGAAATTCTCCGTCCCGACATTCGAATGTTATATTGTGCAGAGCGACGACTTCTTCTCTGCGTTTACCGTAATAGACTTTTTTAACACCGTTCACCCGAAGAAAAGACACTATCGCTCCTTTGCCTGCCATACTGAATTGCGGTCGGCTATGAATTTGACGCCGTAGCTCAGCAGTGCACCCACGGTACCGATTAGAATCATACTTGCGATCAAGATATCCATTTCAGCGAGCTCATAGGAAAACATAATCAGATAACCGATACCAGCATCACTGCCCGGCAGCATTTCAGCGGCGATGATCACCATCCAGGATATACCGAGACCAACCCGCAACCCGGTGAGGATAGCGGGTAGAGAAGCGGGCAGAATCACTTTCTTGAAGAGTTTTTTCTGATCCGCACCAAGCAGGAGTGCCGATTCAATGAAGATATTCTTCACGGATTTAACGCCGTGGACCGTATTCAAAAAGATCGGAAAGAAACCACCGTAAAAAATGACGAAGAGCATGCCGAGCTGGATGTGGCTGAAGATGGTGCTGGTATAACGGACTCCGAATAGATTGGCGACATTGTAGGTCTTGAAGACCGCCATGGCGAACGGAATCCAGGCGATGGGGCATAGGGGCCTTAGTATTTCAATAACCGGGCTGAAGAGCCTGTGGAAAAGGAGGTATCGACCTACTAAAAGCCCCATTGGTATGCCTACTATTGCCGCCAGAATAAACCCGAGAACGACCCTCGAGGCGCTTACTATAATATGGCGTACATAACTGCCGGTATCAAGCAGATCACTGAACGGGTGGATGAGGCGGTTGACCACATCCTCGACCCGTGGCAGGAGTGCGGGATTATCCGCTTTAATTGCGAAAAATTCCCACACCCCGATGATGATGAGTGGTATAACAAATCCCAGAATGGCCGATTTCGCTACTTTAATACCACTTCTCCAGATTCAGTTCTTTGGCTGCCTGTTTCAGTGCACTGAAGTCGTAAAGGATGGATTCGACTTCAGCACCTTTTTTACCTTTGAGAGCTCCCTTCAGTTTACCCAGACGATTCATCTCGTCGATCCAGACCTGCATACTCTTGAGCCAGTCTTCGTCGGGATTCGTTGTGAATCCTGATGTCGGCAGAGACATTTTTTCCACCTCTAATGATGTGCCGATCCATTTTGAAGCGTCTTGCGCATGCATTTCAGGGTCTTCGTTAGCGTATTGTGTAGCAAGGATGATCAACTTCAGGAATTCTTTGATGATCTCTTTTTTGTTGGCCATTGCCTCATCGGTTGCGGCGATACAACAACAGGGATGGTCTTTCCAAATACCGGGCGGCAGTTCATTGAGGTCAGCCACGCACTTGCCGATGCCCTTGCTTTCGGCGATCGCACACCAGGGATTATTTGAGATATAGCCGTCGATGATCTTATTTTGAAGACCGGGCACGAGATTCTTTTCGCCCTTCAACAGAATCATAAGGACATCTTTTGTTCTGTCTGATTCGTCACTGGTATAGGTCAATCCTTCTTCTTCGAGAGCACGTTCGAATATCAACTTGGCGACTGCGACGGGATTCTTAAAGCCGATTCTGATCGGTTTCTTCGACTTTTTCGCCCACTTAACGAACTCTTCCCATGATTTCACAGGATTGTCCGGTTGAAGCACGAGCATATCACCTTTTGTGTGAAGCGGAGCGATGATCTTCATAGGTGAGCCTTTATCCGTGAAGAAGGCGACAGCCGCGACGCCGCCGAAGCCGACTTCAAAATGTCCCTGTGACATCAACGTGGGCATTTTCGAACCGCCGCCTGAAAGATAGAGTTCGATATCAGCGATCTTCTTGTTGTTTTTAATCAGTTCATAGTGTTTTTTCGCCTCGACTTCTTTCAGATATACTCCACAATCTTTCTTTGTTCTTGCATGTTCAAGAGCGGCGACATAGAGGGCCGACTGGTGGTCATGACCCACATAGCCCACTTTTAGCACCGGTACTTCCTGCTGAGCGCAGGAGATGAACAATGCCAGGACAAAAGATAGTGCAATCAGTTTTTTCATCTTACCTCCTTATCTATGTTTCTTTTTTATAGAAAAGACGGCAGTAACAGTGGCCGTCTTTATTCACCTCTTGTTCAAGGGTCGAACAAGGACATACGACATCCTTTGTCGGATCAAGCGGATGACTCTGCTTGCAGGGGCAGTAATATTTATTGTATTCTTTGAAATTCATCGTCATCAGTCCCACTACTTTTTTCACCCGTTCTTCATCAGGGTTTAAAATGAAACCTTTCTCTTCCGCGATATTTTTTATTCTTTCAAGATTTTCATTATATGGAGCGGTTCCGACGACACCATCCCATGGATTAGCCATTTATATTCCTCCTTTCGTTGATGGTCGGATTATCTGTTCTTCTGAAAAGAAGATAATGGTGTTATTTAAATAATATAATGAATAAGATCGGAAAATGGGTGGGGGAGTGAGTGTGATGTTTCTCTTTCGGGCTCGACCGAGCCCGTATGGATAATATCTCACTTTTTCCCCTCCTCAAGTATTTTAATTGTTTGATTAAAGTGTTGCAAGGTAAGGAACAAGGAATTTATATTTCTGGATTGTGATTCGGAGATAGCAAGAGGACGGTGGATGCGGACGCGGCCCGGCCCGCGGAGATTATTCTTCACCTTTTGCCTCCCACCAGGAAATATCCTTTGAAACTCATTAGTAGATTATATACATAATTCTTGAAATGTCAATAAATTTTTACGCTTATTGACAAAATTCTGATTTTCCCATACAATGGAGGGTGAGAAATATGGAGGTAAGTGATGATTAAACTGCCTGAGATAGGTAAGATTTCAGCTGAGGTGTTCAACGAACTTATCTTTCCACACCTCGGTGCAGAACGTCCGGAAATTCTGGTCGGTCCCCGCCACGGGGTTGACGTCGGTATCGTAAAGATCGGCGATAAAGTTATTGCGATGACCAGCGATCCGGTCTTTATCGTGCCTGAATACGGATTTGAACGCGCCGCCTGGTTCGCCGTCCACATCCTCGCTTCAGATGTCGTCACCTCTGGTTTGCCTCCGACTTATCTGACGATTGACCTGAATCTGCCGCTTTCAATATCTGAAGAACAGTTGACCGTAGTATGGAAGACGATCGACCGGGAGTGCAAAAAGATGGGTATGGCGATTGTCTGCGGACATACCGCACGTTATGACAATTGTCATTACCCGATGGTCGGCGGTGCCACGATCCTTGCGCTTGGGGATATCGATCAGTATGTTTCACCCGTTTTTGCGCGGGTCGGCGACAGGATAATAATCACCAAAGGTCCGGCAATCGAAGCGGCGGGTATTTTTGCGACGATGTTTCCTGAGTATATCGCTGAAGAGTACGGAGAAGATTTTGCAAAGAAGTCTCAGGAGATATTCTTCAAGATGTCGGTCGTTGAAGACGCATTGACCGCCGTAAGCGCGGGTATTCGTGACAACGGAGTTTCATCGATGCATGACGCGACCGAATGCGGCATCTGGGGCGGTGTCTTTGAAATCGCCGAAGCCGCCGGTGTCGGCGCCAGAATCAATAAAGAAGCGATCGTGGTTGAAGAGTGTGTCCGGGAGATATGTGAATTGTTCAAAATCGACCCCTATAAGTCGATCAGCGAGGGAACATTGATTATCACCTGTCGGGAACATAAAGCCGACGCCGTGGTCGACGCTCTCAACAAAAAGGGAATAAAGTCTTCTGTCGTCGGTGAACTTATTGAAAAGAAGTTCGGCATAAATGTCGTCGAGGGAAAGAGAGAAAGAAAGATAGAACATCCGCGTGTCGACCCCTTCTGGAAGGCGTTTTACGATGCCCTGGAAAGGCATAAAGAATTTAAAAAATAATGTTCTTTTTCGCTATTCCAGAAGAATCAGTTTTTCGATTCTTTTAATGTCGTTATTCTTCACAGCTTGCCTCCGGTTTTTCTTTGATTGCGACATTTGCCCGCGTCTATTTTCATAATCAACTAATTATATATAAAAAATATCCCTTGTTAAAGGGTGAGTTGGTTTTTAAATATTATTTTCGCACCAGCTCGGCGAGGGTCTTTTCTTCAAAGATTCTTTTGATTGATTTTTCAAGTTCGATCCAGAGTTTTCGCGTAGGACAGGTTTCTATCATTGTGCAGATATCAGGGTTTTTGAGACAGTCCACAGGTGCATAGGGTCCTTCCAGGATTTTATAAATATCAGTAAGTTTTATTTCATCAGGTGGTTTGATCAAAAAATAACCGCCCCGAGCGCCGCGGGTCGCGCCGATCAGCCCGGCGGTTCTGAGGGTGATTACAATCTGTTCCAGATATTTTTTTGAAATTTTCTCACAGCTCGCAATATCCTTAAGAAGAATGGGTCCTTTTTGATAGTTCGCCGCCAGGTCCACGAGCAGTCTCAGACCATAGCGGAACCGGGAAGATACTTTCATACTTTCAGCCTCCTATTGTGTTATATACAGAATAACCGTATCAACCGCTCCGTAGATATCCGGATGCCAGTATTGATTCGGCCATCCGGGATTACTGGTGCTGTCGAGGAAGATCGTGACATAACCGGTGCCCTGCATCTTTGATGTGCCGTAACAGACACTGTCCACCTCAAAAGACCCCGGCATTGAATCGATCGTCGCCGTTGTGATGAGTCTTTCTCGTGACTGTTCGGTGTTGTATGGATCGATATCTCTGAGGCGGAGTATTATTCCGTCCACACCGGTTGAGTCACTCTCTTTTCTTACCCAGCCGTACACATGGCAGACAAGGGGTTCTGCTGTTTCCGCGCACTGCAGAACCAGAAGAGAAAACATAATACACAAAAGCGTGATTTTTTTCATTTTTTTTCTCCATATTTATTATATAGATTATCCTTGAAATGTCAACTCTTATGACTATAATTTAAATTATGAAGGTATTGATAATGCCCGTGCCGATCGGTGCAGGCCATATCAAAGCGGCGAAGGCACTCAAACAGGCGCTCGTGGCTCTGGCACCGGAAATCGAGGTGCGGTTTGAAGATTGTTTTGACTGGGTTTATCCTTTATACGGCACTGCTTACAGGAAGATATACGACTACGCCCAGAAAAAGGGGAGGGCGCTGTTGAAATTTCTGTATCGGGGCGTGGGCATAAAGAGCGGTTCTTCGGAATTCCTCTATCGAATACATAAAGTTCTCGCCCACAAAATCAGGACACTGTTGAAAGAATATTCTCCTGATTATGTACTCTGCACCCATTTCTCGCCGGGATATTTCGCCGCCCTGTATAAGAAAGAATATCTTTATAAGATAGGTATCGTGGTGACCGACTATTATGTGCATCCTCACTGGAGCAATAAGGAGATCGACCATTATTTCATCCCCCATGAATTTTTGATTGAACAGGTTGTTTCCTACGGAGCTCAGAGAGAGAATATTTTTCCGTTCGGTATTCCCGTCGCCCTGGAACTCGAAGGAGAGATCGACAAGGATGCGGCGCGTAAGAGATTCGGGCTGTCGAAGAGCCGAATATCCGCCACCGTGATGGGAAGCAGGGTTTTCGGCGGAGAATGGTTTGAGATTGTAAAGGAGATCGTCGACTTTGATTACGACCTTCTCGTCCTGTGCGGAGAGAATCAGGAGGTTATGGAGAGAATAAAGGCGTTGAAGGGGAGAGCGAGATTGAGCACCTATGGTATGGTGAAAGACATCCATGAGTTGATTGCAGTGACCGACATCCTCATCACCAAAGCCGGCGGCATTACAACGACCGAGGCGATCAAGGCGGGTCCCTGTTTGCTCTTTGCCAATTCAATCGTCGGGCTTGAGGACAAGAACGAGGACTTTCTGATCAAACACGGAGCGGCTCTGCGCCTCACCCGTGAAAATGCAAAGGCAACGGTCGGCGGTCTGTTAAAAGACCCTGAAAAGATGGCGGGAATGAGGCGTGCGATTAAAAAATTACGGAAAAAAGACTCGGCTGCGAATATCGCGAGGGTGATCCTCGACAGTATAAAATGAATCGGGAGATATTCGAAAAGGTCGTCATAGACGTTATAGATTCCCTGCCTCGGTTTCTGCGTGAAAAACTGGAGAACCTGGAGATCGTGATTGAAGACGAGTATATCGAAAAGAAGTCCCTCCTCGGTCTGTACCAGGGGGTTCCTCTCAAGAAGAGGGGTGCGTGGTATGGAAACGTGCTTCCGGACAAGATCATTTTGTTCAAGAACAATATCGAGCGTCTGAGCCGTAATGAAGATGAATTGAAGGAGTGGATTCGCAGGGTCGTGATACACGAGATCGGTCATTATTTCGGTTTCGGTGAGGAAGAATTGAGAAAAGCCGGGTATTAGTCTACATCTTTGTCTCTTTTTTAAATTCTGCAAATTCCCGATACAACCGACGGTCGAGGAACCGTCTGCGGTCGTCTTCTTCTTTCAAATACTGCAGAATTTCTTCACGGAGCTGCATCGCCTTTGTAAAGAAATTTCTTGTTTCGTCAGGCACTCCCAGATAATAATTGATTCTGCTTAGGTAAAAATAGAGCTGAAACTTTGTCTCTTTGGCGCCCCTTAATTTTTCAACCCGTTCCTTGATCTTCATCAGGATCTCTTTTGCATCGTTCAGGTACGTTATCAAAAGTTTTTTATTGGTAAGCGCCTGTGCGATTCTTATCTCCGCCTTTAAAAGGGCGGCGTCGATCTGCAACCCGTGAAATTCACTTCCTTTTATTCGATTGATGATCTCTTCACACATCGTATAGGCTTTTTCATATTCTCTCTGGTGGTGGAAGAGTCGGGCGCGGCTCAGTTCGACATTCAACTCCATTATCCTGCTGCCGAGTTCCTTGAAGATTGTAACCGCCCTGTCGAAATATTCTTTCGCCGCGGTGAAATCTTCTTTCACAAGTTTCAACATCCCGAGTCCCCAGGTTCCATAGCCATTACCCAGGCGGTTGTTGATCTGTTTATTGATCGCCATATATCTTTCAAAATATTCCTCTGCCTTTTGATAATCACCGAGCTGAAAATAGGTGTCGCCGATATTGTAAATCGAGATCGCCTGGGAAAGCAGGTTTCCGGTCTTCACCGCAACCTGAAGTGATTTCTCGAGGTAATCGAGGGCGGCGAAGTGGTCCCCTTTGTCGGAATAATATCCGCAGATGTTGTTGTATATGACACTCTGACCCATGATATCGTCGATTATTTCATATAGTTTCAGCGCCTTGCTATAGTATTTAAAGGATTCCTCACGTTCACCTGTGTGGCTGTATATCGCTGCGAGTATGTTGTACGCCCTGGCGGTGATCTTGCGTGCCTTCATATCCACTGCATCTTTGATTTCGGTGAGCAGTTCATCAAGCAGGGAGAGCGCCTTCTGATAATCACCCTGGAGATAGTATACCCATGCGATGCCTATTTGAATCTGCGCCCTGTCGATCTTCGATTCATCGGATATCTTTTCAAGGGCGCGGTTGTAGTATTCGATTGCTCTGGGGTAATCACTGATTTTCTGGTAACTGTCCGCGATGGCGGCGTTGATGTCCGCCTCCTGTTTTCGCACAGTACAATATTTCAACGCCTGATTGAAGAACTCAAACGCCTCTTCATTCCGGCCGATGAGGGCGTGTATCTTACCCAGGTTATTCAGGACCTCCCTTTTTCGGTCTTCGTTGTCCCGGAACTTGTTCAGTTCTTCAAGCACCGCCTGATAAAAGAGGATCGCCTCCTGATTGGCATAGCGTTTGCGGGCGTTCTCCGCTGCTTTTATACCGTATTCGATCGTCTTTTCGTAGTCTCCCGCCTGGCTGTAGTGCTCAAAGAGCACCTCGCAGAATTCAGACAGGCGGTCTTTATAAAGAGACTCGATCGTCTCGGCGACTTTTCGATGGAGTGATTTTCTTCTCTTTTCCGGAATACCGGTGTAGAGCACCTCACGCACCAGCGAGTGGTTGAACGAATAGTCTTCGCCGTTGTCGGTCGTGATGAACCCAAGTTCGGTGATTTCTTCTATCAGTTCATCGAATGTTTCCCACTCTTCAGTGAAGAAGTTCACCACTTTCTTTGAAAAGTTCCGTCCGGCGACCGCGATCTCCTCAAGAATATTCTTCAACTGCGGATTCAGGGTGTCGCAGCGGCTCCTTATGATTGCATCGATATTATAGGGGATGGCGAAGTCTATCTCCTGTTCTGAGGCGATCCATTCTCTTCCCCGCCTCAGCAGTTTTTTCTTCGCGATCAGCAGCTTGATTATCTCTTCAAGGAAGAATGGATTTCCGTCCGCTTTCTCGACTATGTCGTTCAGTAAAGTTCCGGGAAGTTTGGGGATCTTCAGCAGATTTTCGGATATCTGCTTTGTCTTTTCTTTACTCAGGCGCATCAAATTCATTTCATGGATCTTGCGCTGTTTTTTGATCTTTTCTTTAATCCGCCAGAACGGTTTTTCCTTATCCGGCCTCGAGAGAAGAATCAGCAGGGCGTTCATATCTGCAGCCGTTTCTAGGAAGAATTCCAGTGCCTCGAGCGTCGGCGAATCGGCGAGGTAGAGGTCATCAATGACATAGACACAGGATGCTTTTCGGGCGTAGTTTTTTAAAAGTGTGGTGACGGCGACCTGGGTCCGCAGCTTGAGTTCTTCAGGTTTAAGGTATTCTATTTTCTCTTGATATTTTTCTCCCAGTCTGATGTTAAAGAGGTTCGCAATACTCGCATACAGTTCATCGGCGTCCTCTGGAGCGAGGAGATTTATCTGTTTGAGCAGTTTCTCTGTGATCTTCTTTTCGCTGTCAGAACTTTCAATACCGCAGATCTGTTTTATTATTTCAATGAAAGGAAGATAGATCGCTTCTTTATAGGGCGAGCAATAACCGCTGCACCAGTTTATCACCTTTGCCCGTTCCAGTGAGATCGACAGGGAATAGGTGAACAACTCTTCAATGAGTCTTGATTTACCGACACCGGCTTCTCCTATAATGATTACGGTATTGCCGATATTGTTCATTACATCCTCAAGATATTTTTTGAGAATCTTCAGTTCCTCATCCCTGCCGACCAGGGGCGACTTCAGCCCTTCGATGCCGCGCCGTCGGACAAACCCGCTCTTCTGACCCGTCACCTCGAATACTCTGAGCGGTTCGGTCAATCCCTGTGCCTGGATTTCAAAACCCTCGGAAAAGATAAAGACGGGTTTTGTAATTTGATGGATTTCTTCACTCACCAGGATCTGATCAGGCTCTGCTCTTTCCATGATACGTGCCGCGATATTGACCGCATCACCCATCACCGTATATTCCTTTTTGATCTCTGAACCGACGTCACCAGCATACACCCTTCCGAGATTCATTCCGGCACTCATCCGCAGCGAAGATTTATTCTTTTCATTGTATGCCGCAAGTTTCTTTTTAAAGAGAAGGGCTGATTTTATCGCCCTTTCCGGGTCCTCTTCATGGGCTACAGGTACCCCGAAGGTCGCCATAAATATCTTTCCTTCGTGTTTATCGATATGGCCCTCATACAACTTGATCGTCTCTTCGTGGAGTCCGGCGAGGTCTTTGATGATATTGGCGTACTCTTCAGGCTCCAGGGGTTCACCTTCTCGTTCGATGCCATGAATCTTTATAAACTGAATGACACAGTACTTTATTTCTGATTTTATCGAACCGTTCATGATATTCTTCCTCTGATGAAATTTCAGATGAACAATATTTTATCCAAAAGAAGTGCGGAGTCAAGCATCCTGAAATTTAAAAGGTGATGATTTCTCAGCTGACTTTTATCTCTTTACAGAAATTTTCAAACTCCCGGTACAATCTGCGGTTGAGGAGTTTTCTCTTCGCCTCATCACCTTCCATGAATTCCATCATTTTTTCTTTGACTCCGACGGCGTCTTTATGAAATTTCATCGTTTCCGCGGGCAGGCCCAGTTGATAATGGATACGGCACAGATGGAAATAGACCTGGAATTTTGTTTCCAGACTCGCTCCGTATTTATCGATTGTATCATTCAATTCATTCAGAAGCGTCTTTGCATCCTGCAGATATGTGACAGCCAGTTTTTTGTTCCCGGCGGCTTGAGCGAGTCTGATCTTCACCTGGGTGATTTTGACTTCGTTCATCATATCATAATCCTTTATCTTCTTGGCGATCAACATCGTATTTTCAGACAACTGCCAGGCTTTTTCAAATTCTTTCTGATAAAGGTACAGCTCAGCGATACTCGTCATTACGGCGATCTGCCACATCTTGCTACCTATTTTATTGAAGAGGGAGAGGGCGGTGTTGTAATACTGTTCCGCTTTTTTCAGGTCGTCCTTTTCCATGGCGAGCAGTCCCAGACCCCAGGAATTATATCCGACGCCGAGGTTGTTGTTGATCTTCTTCGCTATCTCCATACTCTGGAAGTAATTCTGCTCCGCCATTTCGAAATCACCGATCTGGTAGTAGGTGTCTCCGGTGTTGTAATAGACGATCACCTGACCGAGAAGGTTACCGGTTGCGATGTCGATCTCTAAGGATTTGCGGAGATATTCAAGGGCGCTCTGATAATCACCGAGACTTGTGTAGTAGTCGCACAGGTTGTTGTAGATCGCACCCTGGCCGTGCCTGTCTTCGATGATTTCATATAATTTCAGCGCCTTCTTATAATGTTCAAAAGATTTCTGTTTTTCACCCAGTGCATAGTATGCCGACCCGAAACGGTTGTAAATCCGCGCCTGGATCTTTCGGATCTCCACGGTCGCCGAGTCACCGAGCAGCGTCAATGCCTTTTCGAGCAATCTGCAGCATTTCATGTAGTCGCCTCTTTCATAGTGGATTCGTGCGATGCCTGTTTCAATGGCAGCCCTTTCGGTTATTGAATCATCGTCGAGCAGATTCATCGCCTTGTTATATGACTCGATTGCTTTATCGTATTCACTGATATTTTCATAGACATCCGCGATCGACGTATGGATCTTTGCTTCGTTTTTCGGGTTATCACAGTATTTCAGCGCCTGGTTGAAGAACTCAAAGGCGTCTTCATTCTGTCCGATGAGGGCGTGTATTTCGCCCAGGTTCTTCAGGATCTCCCTTTTTTGGTCTTCGTTGTCCCGGAAATTATTCAACTCTTTAAGCACCGCCAGATAAAAGAGGATTGCTTCATGGTTGGCATAGCGTTTGCGGGCGTTCTCCGCTGCTTTTGTGCCGTATTCGATCGTCTTTTCGTAGTCTCCTGCCTGGCTGTAGTGTTCGAATAGTATCTCGAAAAATTCAGGGAGGCGGTCTTTATACAGGGTCTCGATCGTCTCGGCGATTTTAAGATGAAGATTTCTCTTTCTCTTCTCCGGAATACCGCCGTAGATGATCTCCCTGACCAGTGCATGATTGAAGAAGAAATCTTCGTCGTTGCTGGTCGAGACGAAATCGAGTTCTTTTGTTTCTTTGATTAATTCGTCGATAGTTTCCCAGTGGACGCTGAATGCACTCAGGATTTTTTTGGAAAAATTTCTGCCGACCACCGACATCTCTTCCAGCACCGTCTTCAGTTCGCCGCTCAGGGTGTCGAATCGATTTCGAATCACCGCCTCGATTGTATAGGGAATGTGGAAATCGACGTTCGACTCGGCGGCGCACCACTTTCCTTCTTTCTTGAACAAAATCCCTTCGGCGATCAGGAGCTTGATGATTTCTTCTAAGAAAAAAGGATTTCCGTCCGCTTTTTTTATCACCTCATTCAACAAAGAAGCCGGTAACCCCGGAGTTCGAAGCAGATTTTCGGATATTTTTCTCGTGTCATTACGGCTGAGGCGTTGGACATTGATTTCGTGGATGGTCTGACTGTCGCGGAGTTCTTCAAGGATTTTCCAGAATGGTTTGCTCTTATCGGTCCTCGTTATCAAAAAGACGAGCATCGGGATATCTTTATTGGTTTCAAGAAAGAATTTGATCGCTTCCAGGGTCGCCATATCGGCGAGATAGAGATCGTCTATAACATAAACACAGGGAGCCTTCAGTGCGAAGTTCTGCAACAGGGTGGCGACGGCGAGATGGGTCTGCAACTGGAGCACCTGAGGTTCCAGATATTTGATTTTCGTTTCATAACGCGAGTCCAATCTGATATTGAAGATATTGGCGATATAGGGATATATTTCATCTGCCCGTTCACCGGCGAGATTATCGATTGTTTTGAGCAGTTTTTCGGTTATACTCTTTTCACTGTTCTTGCTGTCGATTCCGCAGATCTGTTTTATTATTTCAATGAAAGGAAGATAGATCGCCTCTTTATAGGGCGAGCAGCACCCGCTGCACCAGTTTATCACCTTTGCCCGCTCCAGTGAGATCGACAGGGAATGTGTAAAGAGTTCTTCGATGAGTCTTGATTTACCCACACCGGCTTCACCGGTGATGACCACTGTGCTCTTTGAACCCTTGAGAAGTTTATCCAGGAACTCCTTCAATACATTGAAGATCTCGGTTCGGCCTACAAGCGGAGACTTCAGCCCTTCGATGCCGCGCCGTCTGACAAAGCCCGCCTGCTGATTGAGTACTGGAAAGAGATTGATTTTTTTGTCATAACCACGGGGCTGGAATTCCATCATCTCCGCGAACTGGAACACGGGTTTTGTAATCCGGTGGATCTCTTCGCTCACCAGGATCTGACCGTCGTCCGCATATTCCATGATGCGTGCCGCGATATTGACCGCATCACCCATCACCGTATATTCCTTTTTGATCTCTGAACCGACGCTTCCCGCATAAACCTTACCGACGTTTATCCCCGCTTTTATGGTCAGGGCGGTGTCGTTTTTTTCATTGTATTCTGCAATCCTTTTTTTAAAAAGAAGGGCTGATTTTATCGCCCTTTCCGGGTCCTCTTCATGTGATACAGGCACCCCGAAGGTCGCCATAAATATCTTTCCCTCGTGTTTGTCGATATGGCCCTCATACAACCGGACTGTTTCGTCATAGAGTGATGTTATCTCCTTTATCCGATTGGCGTACTCTTCAGGCTCCAGCTCTTCGCCTTCTCTGTTTATCCCTCTTATCTCCACGAACTGGATGACCGAAGGTTTTATCTCTGATTTCTCAATGCTTCCCATTCTTCTTTTATCTCTCTATTTTCTTTTCTATTCATGAAAAAGCTCTTACGCAAATTTTCATTGCTTATTCGATCTCCTCTTTCCTTTATATCGTTATACGCCTTTTCAAGATACAGATATGCCTCTTTATCTTTATTAAGGGATTTTAATATTTTATAATGGTTGTAATAGATGATGCTGACGACACCTTCGATTATTTTCTTCTTTTCCAGGGCGTTCACCGCGTTGCGCGACAGTTTGAATGCTTTTTTCAATTCACCCGTTTTGAAATAGATAAATGCCTGGGTTGATAAGGCGTTGATTTCATAACTTATATTCTTGGCTTTGCGCGCGATGGCGACGGCGTCCTTGGCGAGCTGGAGTGCTTCTTCCAGACGGTTGTTGAGTACCATTGCGTTGGCGAGTTCGTTTTTGTAAAAAGATATCCAGTCTATGATATTGAGTTCTATACTCAGGCCATGGGATTTTTGGATGTATTCCAGCGCCTTCTGCGGTTTTCCGAGATGGGCGTAGCTGTCGCCGATATTGCCGTATCGGATTACAATACCGGTCTTGTCACCGACCTCTTTGCTGATTTCGAGCGCCTGTTCAAAAAAGGAGAGGGCTTGTTCAAACTTACCGACAGTGGCGAAGTTATTGCCGATGTTGTTCAGGATTATCGATTCCCATTTTTTGTTCATTACACTCTTTACGATTTTAAGCGCCTTCTCGCAGTTCTTGATCGATTTGTCATAATCACCGAGAAGTTGATAGAGACTGCCGATGTTCGTAAGCACCTTTGCCTGGAACATTATATCACCGATGTCCTCGGCGACCTTGAGCGCTTCCTGATAAGCGGCGAGTGAGTCGTTGAATCGATTGAGATAGTAATAAGCGCTTCCCATATTAGCGATGATGCGTGCCCTGGCGACCGTGTCACCGAGTTTATCATAAAGTTTCAACGCCTGGTTGCAGTATTCCAGTGATTTTTCCTTTTCACCCATCTTTGTATAGACCAGACTGAAATTCCCCCTTATCTCTGCTTCTTTTCTGATGTCCTTGCTCTTTTGAGCCGATTTAAGGGCTTGCTGCAGGGAATTCAGCGCCGCCTTGAAATTGGATTGGTTGTAGTATGCAACACCGAGATTCTGGATGACGCGTATATCATCGCTCTTCTTACGGAGCTCTTCATAAAGCTTTATCGCTTTTTTGTATTGTGAGGTTTTCATCAAGTACCGACCTTTTAAAAGAGCGAGTTCGAGTTTTTCCGTGTCGTTTGCATCTTTCGCCATTAAACTTTCAAGCCGTTCAATGGCGCTGCGTTCTTCTTCGCACATCCCGAGTAGGTCAAGAAGGTCCACCTGCTCTTTGAGAATACGATATTCGGCTTTGATATTGGTCTGTCGGCAGAGCTGCAGGGCTTCATTGTACGCCTCGAGCGCCATCTCATTGGCGTGTATGTCTTTCAGTCGGCGCGCCCACTTCAAGACATAATGGAGGGCTAATTCGTAGTCGCCGCTTTCCTTGAAATGATAAGCCAGTTTTTTGTCGTTGTCATAGGTGGAAAACCTCTCACGCAGTATCGAAGCGATTTTGCGATGCAGCGTCTTTCGCACGCTCTTGGGCAGCCGGCTGCAGATCTCTTCTCTGAGAAACGGATTTTTAAAAGAGAGTTCACCGTCATTCGAATTCAACAGGTCGTTTCTCACCCCGTAATCCACGGTCTCTTCATAATTGGGAGCGGCGGTCTTCAGGAATTCTTTTTCAATGGTATAGCCGTAGACCGCACCGAGCGACAGGGTATTGAAGATGCCTACTGGAATGTGGTCGATGAGGTGGTTGAAGACTTCTTTGACCCGATAGGGGATTTTTATCCTCTCCCGCAGTTTCACGCTGTCCTGCTGGTTCTTTACATAGCGGCATATCTCTGTCGTGAACAGAGGATTGCCGCCGGCGTGGCGGCAGATCTCGTCCAGCAGTTCCTTTTCAAGTTTGACATCGTCACAGAGGTCTTTGACGATTTTGAACTGGGTCTCTTTATCAAGGGGTGTCAGTTCGAGCACCATCGGTGTGACACCTGTCGCTGATTTTAATTCATCGACCAGTTTATTGTGCAGATTATGCATTTCAAATATCGTGTAGACATCATATTCATTGATATTGTTTATTAAAAATTTGATGAAGTCGAAAGAGTTCTTATCGATGCGTTCAAAATACTGAAAGAGTAGGACAAGCGGTTTTATTTTACCTGCGGCGAATATAATTTCACAGAACTGATTAAAGAGATTGGTTTTGTATGATTCCTCGGTTACCAGCGCTATCTTTTCTTTGATTCCAAAATCCGGTTTCAATTCCATGATGATTTTTAAGATTGATTCGTAAAACTGCAGGGAACGGGCGGTCAAAAAAGAGGTTTGAAAAAGGTTGAACTTTTTTTCTTCTCTGTTCAATCGGTTGAATGTCTCGTGGATGAATCTGGTCTTGCCGATCCCCTGGTTTCCCGTTACGATGATCACCTTCTTTTTCTTAAGGATATAATTGCTGAGCGATTCGATCTCTTCTTTTCTGTTGAAAAATTTATTGGTGTATAATGCCTGCTGTTTTTTCTCGGCGAGCACCCGGAAAAAGACCTTTTCATTCTTTGAGAGCCTTTCGAAATCAAAGAATGTTTTGGTCAACTCATAACAATTCAGGTCGATATAAATCTCTCCTGCCGGCGCCGTCTCTTCCAGATAAGAAGCCGCTTCCGTGACATATCCGTATATCTTGTCTTCATCACAGATTATTTCACCGCTGGCGACGCCGATATGAACTTCAATGGGATAGGAAAGTCCTCTCACCGCTTCTTTGATTCTCAATGCACTGAGGATCGCCGAATATGCATCATATCCTTGTGATTTCGGGAAACCAAAGACAGCCATAACGCGGTCGCCTTCATGGCGTAGTATTGTTCCGTCGTGGACATGGATGATTTTATCGATGATCTTGAAACATTCATTGACGAGTTCGGTGATTTTTTCCGGGCCGAGCGTGGCTGTCAGTTTTGTGAATCCTGTAAGATCAGCGTAGAGGATTGTTGCAAGGCGATTCTCTCTCACAACTATAATTATAACAAAAAAAGAATATTAGTCAATCTTTGCTTCCCTATTTCCATTTCCCCCTTTCTCCCTTTCTCCGTTTCTCCGTTTCCCCCTTTCCCCCATTCTCCGTTTCTCCCATTCTCCCTTTCCCCTCCGCCTTGACTCTTTTCCCATCTCAGATATAATGGCACTGTGTACAGGAAGAAAAAAGTCGCGATCATCGGTGCCGGGCCCGCAGGTATTGCCGCGGCGGTCCAGTTAAAGCGTTCAGGCATAACCCCTTTGCTCTTTGAAGGAGAAAAGCCGGGTGGTCTGCTCAATAACGCTCGATGTGTGGAGAATTATCCGGGGTTTCC